>CALBJU010000267.1 GCA_937893205.1 uncultured Bacteroidota bacterium | reverse complement strand
GGCCGTCGCCCATAAAGTTCAGTGCCAGGATAACCAGGATCACCGGGAGCGCCGGAATCATCAACCAGGGTGTGAGAGCAATAGTCTGGACGTTTTGTGCGTCCTGCAGCAGGGTACCCCAGCTGATTGCCGGAGGACGCAGCCCCAGGCCGAGAAAGCTGAGCGTAGTTTCGGCAATGATCATCAGAGGCAGCGCCAGAGTGGCCGCGGCGATGATGTGGCTGTAAAACGAGGGCAGCATGTGCCTGAAGATGATGCGCCGCTGGTTTGCGCCAGAAAGCATTGCCGCTGTCACGAAGTCTTCGTCACGCATTGTCAGGAACCGACCTCGAACTACGCGCGCCAAATCAGTCCAGGCGAAGAGCGAGATAATTATCGTGATGGCGAAGTAAATTTTTAATATGGACCAGTCATGCGGGAATGCCGCCGCGATGCCCATGTAGAGCGGGATGGACGGAATGGAACGCGTGATCTCGACCAGGCGTTGAATAAGATTGTCGATTAGTCCGCCGTAGAATCCGGAAATGGCACCCAAAACAATCCCGAGGACAAGGCTCAGAACGACCCCGAACAGTCCTATCGTCAGCGATATTCGGGTGCCGAAAAGCAGCCGCGAATACATGTCGCGGCCCTGTTTGTCGGTCCCGAGTAGATATATATGATCCTCCGGCCGGAGCGTGTCGTCGCTCATACCCAGCAGGTGCCTGTCCGTAGGTATCACCCCAAAGAGTTTGTATTCGTAACCACGGGCGAAAAATCGCACCTGAATCTTTTCCGTGCAATCCGTCACGTAATCCTTCTGGAAGGTGATCGGGTTGCGCGCGCCTGATACAGCGCAGACGTGGGGACTCGGCTTCCACCCGTCGAAGATATGGACTGGCTGCGGGGGCATGAGTCCCCGGAAAGCCTCTGAATCCGCCGGTACATTTGTTGCGAGAAAATCGGCGAATATCACCATCGTGTAGAAAATAACAATGATGGCGGTGGCAACGACCGCCACCCTGTGCTTCCTGAACCGCCACCAGATGAGCTGACGCTGTGACGCCACGCTGATCCGCTCTTCGACGGTATCTTCTATCTCGGGTGCCAGTTCCTGTTCGACAGGGTTCGATTCCATGTTCTATCGTCCCTCGAATTTGACCCGAGGGTCGGCCCACACCAATAGCAGGTCAGACAGGAAAGTACCTACGACCGTCATCCACCCGATCAGCAAAATTATCCCTCCGGCGAGGAACATGTCCTGGGCCACCAGCGCTTTGAGCAATATCGGACCCACAGTCGGCAAACCAAGAACCACTGAGACAACAATGCTCCCTGAGACCAGGAACGGGAGGATGTACGCGGTCAGGCTGATCGCAGGGTTCAGCGCCATACGTACGGGATACTTAAGGATCAGCCTCCACTCGGACAGACCTTTCGCACGAGCGGTGGCCACGTACGGTTTTCGCAGCTCATCCAAAAGATTTGCGCGGGTGATCCGAATTAACGAAGCCGTGCCCGCAGTTCCCAAAATTATTATCGGAATTATCATGTGCTGCGCCAGATCGAGTCCTCTTCCGATGGACCACGACGCCGTAACGTACTCGGGCGAAAACAGTCCTCCGACGCTGAAATTGAAAAACACAAATCCCAGGTACATCATTACCAACGCGAGCATGAAGTCAGGCACCGCCAGACCGACGAAGCCAAAGAACGTAAAGGTGTGATCCCAGATCGAGTACTGACGCACTGCGCTTAATATCCCGATCGGTATTGCCACTATCCAGATAAATACGATCGTGGCTGCAGCCAAAATCATTGTCAGTATCAGCCGTTCCCCGATCACGTCGTTAACCGGGAGGCCAAACTCGAATGAGAAGCCCAAATTGCCCTGACGGATCTGGTTCATCCACTTGAGGTACTGGATGTAGATCGGCTGATCCAGCCCGTAGTACTCACGGAGACTCTCGGCTTCCTCCGCTCCAATAATGTTGCCTTGAATGGCGAGTTGTGCAATATACGAAGTGACGTAATCGCCCGGCGGAAGGTTGATGATGAAAAAGGAGATGATCGAGACGGCCCACACGGCGAAGGCCGCGTAAACCACGCGGCGTATCAGATAGCCGAGCATCTAGCATGCCTCTCCAGACACCATTCTGGGTGTCTTATTCCATCGTCTGAAAGTATGCACCCCCTCCTGAAACTGGTCCAGGAGGGGGCACTTATGCTTTCGATCAAGTTGTTACTTACCGAATTCGACACACTCAACCGATTCTTACTCGTCTAACCACCAGGTCTCCGGGAATCCATTACCCGAAGTCTGGGCGTGGAACGAGAAGGGA
>CALBJU010000266.1 GCA_937893205.1 uncultured Bacteroidota bacterium | reverse complement strand
CCTCTCCGAGCCCCAATCGACCTACGATGCCGAGACGAGCCGCCATTTCCTGCAAGACCATGGTTGCCACAGTTGAAAACAATAGAGCCCACAGAAGCGCATTGCCAAAATTTACTCCGGCCAACGTGCACGCGGTTACGGTCCCCGGGCCAATGAAGGCGGCGGTTACCAGTGTCGCTGGTCCCAGTGAGAACCGATTTTTCATGGATGTTAGTCGATGAAGAGGGAGTTCTGGCGGAGTCTTCTCGATCGTGATTGACAGAGACAGGTCGCGGGATGAATACAGAAAATCACTTCCACTTGCAACATGTCTCTAAAATGACGTCATTTCGGGGTGCACTGCGTAACTATAAGTAGGGCACAGCGTTGCCCGAGACACCATTTATTCTGAATCTGTCATGATTAAATCCCGCCACCTCCTCGCAGCCTTGATCGTCCTCTCTGGCTGTTCAGGCTCCAGTTATACCGCCTCGGACGTCACAGACGAAGTATCGGTGGAACCAACTCCGATAGAGATGCCTGTGGCGGACGAAATGTCTGCCGACCGAATCTCCCTGGATCCGAAAATTCTGTCCGGCACGCTCGATAACGGACTTTCCTACATGATCCGGGCCAACGATACTCCAGAAAATCGGGCTGAATTGAGGCTTGTTCTCAACGCGGGGTCCATTCTGGAAGACGACGACCAACTGGGTCTGGCTCACTTCGTCGAGCACATGGCATTCAACGGCACGGCCAACTTCGAAAAACAGGCGCTGGTGGAATATCTGGAATCGATTGGTATGCGTTTCGGCCCAGACATCAACGCATACACGAGTTTTGATGAGACCGTGTACATGCTGCAGCTCCCTACGGACTCCACTGAACTCCTCGATAAAGGATTCGAGATCCTCAGGGATTGGGCTGGAAATCTTTCGTTTGACCCGGATGAGATAGAAAAAGAGCGGGGCGTTGTCATCGAGGAGTGGAGAGGGAGACGCGGAGGAATGGCGCGTATTCAGGACCGTCAGTTTCCAGTTCTACTGCATGGATCTCGTTACCCCGATCGTCTTCCCATCGGCACGCTCGAAAGCCTGGAGGGATTCGATCCGGCTCGTCTCATTCAGTACTACCGGGACTGGTATCGACCGAGCCTGATGACGCTCATCGCGGTCGGTGACTTCGAAGCGTCAGCCATTCAGGCTCAAATCGAGTCTCTGTTTTCGGATCTGGCAGAGCCCGTGTCTCCCCGCGAGCGGGAGATGTATCAACTTCCCGATCACGACGAAACATTGTACTCAATTGAATCGGATCCTGAGGCTTCATTCGGATCGGTTGGCATAACATACAAGCATGCCCGCGAAGACGAGGGCTCGCGCGATGAGTACATCGAGAGCATGAGGCGATCGCTTTTCGCCAGTATGCTCAATCAACGTCTAGGCGAGCTCACGCAGGAGGCAGACCCTCCCTTCATCGGAGCCGGTGGCCGCGATGGATCGTTGGTCCGCACCAAAGGCGCTTTTAGCCTCAATGCTGGGGCGAAGGACGGTGAGTATCTACGCGCTCTCCGGGTCATTTTGGAGGAAGCTGAACGAATCCGGCGATTCGGATTCACGAAGACCGAATTCGACCGCGCTCGTACATCGCGACTGCGCAGGATGGAAGTATCCTACAACGAGCGCGATAACGAGCGATCTGGCAGACTTGCCGCTGAGTACATTCGCCACACTTTAGCAGGTGAATCGGTTCCGGGAATCGCATCTGAATTCAGGCTGGTGCAGGAAATCCTTCCGACCATCACACTTGATCAGGTCAATTCGCTGGTTCCGACCCTGATGACCACCACCAACCAAGTAATTTCGATCTCGGGTCAGGGCACGGACGAACAGCCCATGCCGACCATTTCCGAAGTACAGGCGGTTTTTAGTGCCATCGCTTCAACAGAGCTGGAGCCCTACGAAGACCAAACGCTTGATGCACCTTTGCTCCCTGTAATTCCAGAGCCTGGTAGCATCGTCGAGGAATCCCACACAGAAGAGATTGGAATGACACGTTGGACGCTCTCCAATGGGGTGAAAGTTGTCCTGCGTCCAACTGAATTTAAAGCGGACGAAGTGCTCCTTTCGGCCACCAGCCCCGGCGGTGCGTCTCTTTCGACCGACGATCAGTATCTATCGGCCCAGTTTTCCACTAGCATAGTGGGCTCAAGTGGCGTCGGAGAGTTCAATGCGATCGAACTCTCCAAGAAGTTGACCGGCAAGATTGCCCGGCTTCGGCCATATATAGCGAATTTCGATGAAGGATTCTCCGGATCTGCGTCACCACAGGATCTTGAAACGCTGTTCCAGTTGACCTACCTCTACGCGACTGCGCCCCGAGCCGACAGCAGTGTGTTTGCCTCTTTCATAGGTCGACTTAACAGCATGTTGACGGCAATGCAGGCGAGTCCACAGTCGACTTTCGGAGACACTCTGAACGTCACATTGAATCAATATCACCATCGAACGAGACCGTTCTCGCAGGCGGTCTTAGCGGAGGTGGAACTGGGAGATGGATTCGAATTTTTCAAAGACCGCTTCGCCGACTTCAGTGATTTTACATTCTACCTGGTCGGCGCGTTTGATCTTGAGGGCATCCGACCTCTGGTGGAAACCTATCTGGCCACACTTCCCTCAACAGGACGGATAGAGACCTTCCGAGATGTCGGGATTCGAACACCTCCCGGCGTTATCGAAAAGTCGGTCTTTAAAGGCGTCGAGCCCCAGAGTCGGGTCCAGATCGTGTTTTCTGGAGAAACTGAATGGTCCATGGAGGGGCGCCGGCGCATGAGCATGCTCCAGCGGGTTCTTGATACCCGTCTTCGGGAAATACTCCGCGAAGATCTCGGCGGTACCTATGGTGTTTCGGTTAGAGGGTCATTGAGGGAAGACCCCTATGAAAACTTCCAGTTCACCATCGCCTTTGGATGCGCTCCAGATCGGGTAGATGAGCTCGTGGCAAGCGTGTGGGCGGACATCGAACTGCTACAGAATGAGCCGCCTGAAGAAGATCACATGGCCAACGCCCGAGAGGCGAGTTTCCGCTCGTGGGAAGTAGGGCTCGAAGAAAACAGCTACTGGCTGAGTACTCTCCAGTTTTATATGTCTCGGGACATAGATCCAACAAGGATCTTGATCAATCCGTCAGAGGTCCTGGAAAATGTGACCGGTGAGGACATCATGGGTGCAGCAAGGAAATATCTGAACCGCGACCGCTACGTACGCGTGACGCTTTATCCGGAAGACACCGATTCCTGATCAGTCCAATATTGTTCGGGAAAAATAAGCCGTTCCATTATCCACACGGAGTCATCGTCGCCTTCGTCGGCTTTTTGGCGAAGGTCTTCGAAGATTTCTCGGATTTCGAGCCGAGTTTGAATCCATTTTTCATCGTCCCATTTCTCGGGCCGTTCGAATTCCAGACTCATTTGATGAATGAGCTCTACCAATTCCTTTTCTGGAGGGTAGACTGTGCTGGAGCCATGCTACAGATAGTATAGAACGTATCTTGAAAACGCCGTATCCATCCCCTCTACTCGGCGCTTGACCCTGGTTTTTAAAGTGTTATCCCCCAGGGTGTTGGCTGTCATCATTGCTTGAATAAGGGTGTGTTTGTCGCCTATTTCGAACGCCTTATCAAATTTCTTCTGGCGCACTGCCTCTCGGTATTGCTTGATACCCGGAAGGTGGGTGAACTTGTAACGCCTGAGCTCGGGTGTGAGTGGCGCCCAGGTCACGAATGCCCACTCGCCGAGTCCGGCGAAGACGAACACGAGCGCCAAGATCCAGTATTTCATTTCATGATCGATTTGATGCCTACGATACCTTTTGGTATCGGCAATCGATCGCTGCCGTTAAAAAACAACGCTTGGTGAGCCGGAAGGGCCGGGCGTGGACGTCTCAGTCTGCCGAGAGGGCAATATTGAGTACCCTTTTGAGTTACTGGGTTTTAGTCCACATGATCTCATGCGATATCTCGTTACTGCCTTGATGTTCGTCTGCAGCGCTCAAATTGCCGACGCCCAATCTTCCAGTCTGGCCCGTGCAGACGCCATCCGAATAGCGGAGGCGTTCTCGCTCGCCGACCACATTGGCGACGAGGTCTGGGAAGGCTGGCAGGCCGCTCCCTTTGCTATTTTGCTCATCACCCCCAAGAAAGATTTTCTGATCAATCATCCCTATCCAACGGACGATTTTCAATCGGAAGGCGTCGATGAGATCTTGGGGATGGAAGTCTTTTCCAGACCCTCCGGGACTTTTTCGCCCCGGTTGTTGGCAACCTTTCCGGCTGTGGCGGGCGTTTCCACGATTGTTGTTGGCCAGGCAGAAACGACAGGCAAGAGCTCAACGATGTGGGTATTGACCCTACTGCACGAGCACTTCCATCAATATCAGAGCGCATGGCCTGACTACTATTCGGGTGTCAACGCACTCGATCTCTCGGGAGGCGATCAGACCGGAATGTGGATGCTCAACTATCCCTTCCCCTACGAAGAGGGCGACGTGGTTGAGGCTCTTTATCAAGTTCGCGACGAGACACTGACGGTGCTCTCGTCCGAAGACAAGTCTGCTTCACTGAAGGATCTCGCGGGAGCCCTTGAGAACCTGAAAGCCAACGTTTCCGAAAAGGACTTCCGCTATCTCTCTTTTCAGCTGTGGCAGGAAGGAATATCCCGGTATACCGAGGAAGTGGTGGCCAAAATGGCAAGTGGCGGTTACAACGCCACCGAGGCATTTGCCGAGTTGGGGATGTGATCTCCTACGCCGACGCGCTGCGCAAACTCGAGGGGACACGATCAAAGGAAATGGCTACGATGGATCCTGTGGAGGGCAAGCGTGTCGTTTTTTATCCCCTGGGCGCCTCGCTCGGGATGCTACTGGGTCGCCACTCGCCAGACTGGCGAGACAACTACTTCGAGAGCGCCTTTGATCTCGTTTCGATGGTCATCGGCCAAAAATAAAAGAGTGGGGCGCGCGATGCGCGCCCCACTCTTGATAAGACAATCAATTCTGTTGGAATAGAGCGGTCTAGAGGCCCTGATCCTGTTTACGTACCAGGAAGAGTCCTTCTCCCATCGACGTTACAGCGATCACTCCACTGTTGAAATACGGATAGTTGCTCCAAGAGCCGCCGCCACCAAAGGGTGTCGTATCCAGGAAGCCAACTTCGACCGGATTTGCGCGATCCGTGATATCAAGGATCCGCAGACCACTGCCGTAATTGGACTGATACATCAGATTATCCTTGATGTACAGGTTGTGGTCGGTCGTGGTAGTCTCAGCAATGTATTCGTGAACCAGAATCGGCTCGTCCAGATCGCGAACATCCCATACGAGGGTGCGCGTTCCGTCTACAAGACCTTGGGGCTCATCGCCTTCGTCGTTCATGTAGAAGAACTCGTGATCTTCGGAGAGCCATCCCTGATGCGCATAAGCCACATTGGGATAGACCACCATCGAAATGGCCATGGGATTTTTCTTATCCGTTACGTCGGCGATGGAAAGAGCCGTTTCGTTCGAGCCAACACAGATCTCTTTGCCAGCATGCTCGGTATCCGGTCCGGCATAGGTCACACACTGTGCGTCGTGCGAGTATCCCGTCCCGCGTCGACCCGTTGACGGATCTCCGAAACAGCCTGCAAAGGTTGGATTTTTCGGCTCACGAATGTCGATCATGTGCAGTCCACCACCACACGTCTCACCACCAGAACTCGAACCCACTGAATAAGCGAATCCAGTTTCTTCGTTGATCACGATGTTGTGTGCGGAAGCAATCTTGTCATAAAGCATGTCGGCTTCAATGATTCCAGGATCGCTGCCATCCATATCACGAAGGCGCGTCAGATCGAAGACCTGCATACCGTGCGGTCCTGCACCATCAGCGACGATGTAGACATGATTCTTGTAGACTTTCATGTCACGCCATGCTGCAGCATTGGAACCCTCTGTCATCGGGAGATTGCCGAGATAGGTTGGCATACCGGGATTGGTAACGTCTACGAACGATGTTCCGTCGCTGCGACCAACGATGGCATATTCGCGATTCGTATCGGGATCACTCCATCCCCAGATGTCATTCGTCATGGACCCGCGTGAGCCACCCA
>CALBJU010000265.1 GCA_937893205.1 uncultured Bacteroidota bacterium | reverse complement strand
CATAATTACCGGAGAAGTCGGCCTGGGGGGTGAAATTCGGGCCGTTTCTCAACTGGAAACTCGGCTGGGTGAAGCCTCTCGTCTCGGATTCACGCAAGCTTTTGTGCCAAAACGCGGACTGAATCTCAAAACGGCCCCAAAAAAGATTGAATGTGTTGGGCTCAGCACCCTCGATGATCTCGTGGATCTGTTATTCTGACGCTACAAATGGCTTCGGCCTAGTCGCGCGTCAACACATCAACTTTGCCATCTGATCTGCCCACCAGTACAGTGGTCGCCATGCCCAGAAACAAGCCGTGATCGACAACACCCGGGGTCATCAATAACCGTCGATTCACATGCTCGGGATCAGTGATTTCTTCGAACCTGGCGTCAATAATCCACATGCCCTGATCGGAGACCACCGGGCCATCCTTTTTCAGCCCCATCCGAATCTCCGAATCAGCGCCGAGCGAGGATAGAACTTGCATCACTGGAACAGCGGCCATCGGAACCACTTCCACAGGAAGAGGCATGCGAGTGCCCAGCTTGTCCACCATCTTGCTTTCATCGATGAGCACAACGAATTTCGCGGCCTGTGCAGCCACAATTTTCTCGCGGGTTTGTGCCGCACCGCGGCCCTTGATCAGATTGAAATCAGGATCTACTTCATCGGCACCATCGAAGGCCAGATCGAGCCGTGGCGTTTCGTCGAGTGTAGTCAGCCGAATGCCGTGCTCGCGCGCGAGACGCTCTGCAGAGAAGGAGGTAGCCACACCAGCGATATCCAGTCCTTCGTTCCGAACACGGATTCCCAGCTCTTCAATGGCTAGCGCAGCCGTAGATCCGGTGCCAATTCCCAGCCTCATTCCAGACTCAATCATGGAAGCGACGTGTTTTCCCACGGCGCGTTTCGCGGCCTGTTGTAGTTCGGACATGCGTGACGGAATTGTGGTGCTAAGGCTGTTTCACTCGACTTAATCTACGTCGCCTAGTTCGAACCTTTCTGTCCCGGGGGGAAGCCCCACCAAGATTGCCGGAATTACTCGTAACGAAGAGACTCAATCGGGTTCAAGCGAGCGGCCTTGAACGCAGGATATCCGCCGAACAGAAGGGCGATCCCGGTAACCATGACCACGGAGATAATAGCCCAATCGACTGGAAACGCGGCAGATATGCCGAAGTAGAGCGCCAGACCATTTCCAACGAGCGCGCCCAACATGATGCCGACGAAACCGCCAAGCTGACAGAGGAAAAACGCCTCGAACAAAAACTGCCTGAGAATATCTTTTCGTCGAGCACCGATGGACTTCCGAATGCCGATCTCTCTGGTTCTTTCCGTTACCGAGACGAGCATGATGTTCATTATTCCTATGCCAGCTGCAAACAGGGATATCAGGCCAATTCCTGCACCCCCTACTGTGAGAGTACCCGTAAAGGCCTCAAATATGGCCTGCATGGAATCATTTGTCGATATCTCGAAATTATTTCCCTCACCCGGCTGCACTTTTCGGATAACCCTCATCCTGCCAGTGACTTCATCGATGGCCGCATTGATCAGGACCGCATTGTGGACGCGAACGCTGATGTTCGCAATATTCCGGTGTGTGCCGCCGTAGAGCGTAAAGCCCCTGGTGATGGGGATGTAGACGCGATTATCTTGGGAGAAGCCCAGGAAATTCCCTTTGCTCTTGAGGACACCGATGACTTCGCAGCGAGCTCCCGCTGCTTTAATAACTTTCCCGATCGGATTTTCGGTAAGAAACAGCTCTCGGGAAACGTCAGTACCCAGAACGCACACAGGGCGCGCATACTGGATGTCATTCTGGGTGAAAAAGCGACCCAAATCCAGCTCGTAGGAAAGGTTTCCCAGCATGTGCTCATCCACTCCCATCACAATAATATTAGGCTCCGTCTCCCGATCACTGTAGACCACCTTGCCCATCGTGAAGTCTTCCAGCGTAGAGATGGTAACGGGAAGGGTCACCTGGGATTTAAGCCTTTCAATCTGTTCGAAAGTGATGGGCGGGCGATTTCGAACGCTTTTGTCCGTGTTGCCGGTCTGGATCATGGGCGTTCTCGTGACAGAGAACGTTGAGGAGCCCAGGAACTGCAGTTTTTCCTTGAAATAGACGTCGATGACTTCAACGGCTGTGACCGAGACGATGATGGCAAAAACACCGATCACCATCCCGAGCAAGGTCAAAGACGATCGCATTTTGTGTGCGCGAAGGGCATCTACCGCCATTCGCAGAGCTTCAATTATGCCCATTCTTATTCGTACCTCAAAGCTTCAATAGGTGCAGATTTCGCCGCGGTCCAGGCCGGAGCGAGGCCGAAGACAACTCCGATAAAGACGCAGATTCCAAATGCGAGAGCGACGGTGCCCATCCCCAGAACCGCAGGCAAGACGGCTGCTATCAACATGGACAGTGGAAAGGCCAGGCCCACACCGATCAGTCCTCCGACCATACAGATGACAACGGCTTCGATCAGAAATTGCAGCAGAATGGTTACTCTTCGGGCGCCGACGGCCTTTCTGATTCCAATTTCTCGCGTCCGCTCCTTGACGGTTACGAACATGATGTTCATGACACCAATTCCACCCACCAAGAGAGCCAGGGACGTCAGTCCGATTCCGATGCCAAAAATGGCGTTCTTTATAGGCTCGATGCTCGCGCGAAGCGTTTCTTGTTCATTGATCTCAAAGTCGTCATCTTCGCCCACTTTGAGCCGACGTGCCAGCCGTATTACTCCACGAAGCTCTTCTCTTGCGTCTTCGAGCGCTATACCGCTTGCAACCTTGGCGCGAACCGAGACGCTCCTCCAGCGGACACTGAATTGGTGTTTGAATGCGTTGAAGGGAATCTGAATCAACCAGTCTTCGGATGCGCCTCCCTCCTGGCCCTGTCCTTTCTTCGTCGTAACGCCGATCACTCTGTATTTGGAGCCAGAGATCTTCAGCTCTTTGCCCAACGGTGATCCATACGGGTACAATTCCTCGGCAATCTTGGCCCCAATGATCGCCACATTTCTGGCACCCTGATCGTCAAAAGCGCTCAGAAAGTAGCCATCGGCTAGATCGACCTGATGCACATCCGGATAATTGGCCTGCACACCCATAATTCGGGCGGGCACAACCGATTCTGCTGCGGACTTCACGGGTCGCGAGGTGCTGACCACGGCTGTTGCTGCAGTAACTGTCCTGGAATTGTTGTTGATTGCCTCTGCCACATCAGCCGTGATATTGGGACGGTTGATGAAGTTCCACCATTTCATTCCCGGACCCCTGACCCAGGGCCACTTCTCGATATAGATCACGTCCGTACCAAGCGAGGCGATGTCATTTTCGAAACCCTGTTCGATTCCATTGACAATCGTCGCCATTCCTGTTACCGAGACGATTCCGATAATGATGCCGAGTGTCGTGAGTACGGCGCGCATCTTGTTGGTCCACACGGAGCGAATGGCGATCAGCATGGACTCAACGAACTCAAATGTGAAACGGCGCACGTTCTGGGAGGATTGGTTAGCAGAGATCAGATTCCGACCGGTTTAATGGCTACGAAGTCTGTTACACAGTGTTGCGCAAATCATCTCTATTCAGAGAGTATCCATAATCCAAAACCGGTCTGGAGTCTCCTGTATGGTGCCTTCAAATCGTTGAAACGGGGCCCAGTTTGGTCTCAAATCTGAGTCTGTACTCACGATAGAGAGTGTTGTAATCCGATTTGACGAGTCGAAATTGGCGGGCAAGGGCCAAAATGGTCATTCCCGGGTGCAAATTGGGAAACGTATCGAAGGCAAAACGCCTGTATCCGCGTTCCTGAACGATGCGCATCATTTCGTCCATTAGGGCCAGCGCGATTCCCTTCCGACGATACTCGGGCATGACGCCTCCCTTTGCGCTATAAAAAGTGAATCTGTTTTCTCGGTAGCCGATTTTGAATCCAACGGGTTCGCCGTGCAATTCTGCCAGCAATATGAGCAGATCATCACGCTCGAACGTGTTGATCACCCGCTCCTCACGGAAAATGGTTTCGTTCATCTTTCGAATCGGGTCCAACTGTTCCTGCTTGACTTCGCGAATAGTCAATCCTGGAAGGTCCGGCACCTCAAGATGCATGGGCGGTGTGTAATCAAATCGTTCCATCTTCCCTCATACTACGAATCAACCAACGATGGAGGAAGGGACTTTGGCTGCCCGGTTTCGATCTCGCGGGGTCCGTTATTTACGGTTGCACCGGGATCGGAATCAGCCTCGACCAGCGTACACGGTTCCAGAATCCGTTGCGGGATGTCCGCCAGAAAGCGACTCGGGTTCGTGAAGTATTGACCCTCATATCGGCGATGTCCGATCATGGGATAGGAAATGAACAGGTGATCCGCGGCGCGCGTGACGGCTACATAGATCAGGCGCAATTCTTCATCGAGGGCGTCGTCGCTCCCCACCGAGTAAGAAGAGGGCATCACTCCATCTAGGGCCTGGATCAGAAATACGACGCTGAATTCCAGACCCTTCGCCGAGTGAATGGTTGACAGAACGAGCGGCGGTTCATCCTCCGATTCCGGCAACGCCATCGAGGCCGTTAAGTCAATCGGGTCAAGTGCCAACGAATCGAGAAGACTGGATCGATCCGAAAAACGAGTGACCAGACCAACGAGATGCTCCAGGTCCTGCTCCCGCTTGGGATAATCATCCGGATACTCCCTCCGCAGGAGCGGAGCGTAATAGGTCAAAATGATCTCAAGTTGCTCTGCAGGGGCTATCTCAGACGAGTGAATCTGGTGCAGCGTGGTAAAGAGGGTGCGAAGCGAATCGATGTACGACGACGAATAGGGACGCTCATTGAAAATGAACGGTTCTTCGGTGTTCGCGTCCAGCAAATCGACTATTCGGCCGGCAGTCTTCGGACCCACGCCCTCCAACAGCTGGAGAATCCGATTCCAGGCGACCGTGTCCCGCGGGTTTTCTACGACCTTGAGATGTGCCAGCACATCCTTTATGTGTGCAGCCTCACTCAATTTCAAACCGCCGTGCTTTACAAAGGGTATGTTCTTCCGATTCAGCTCGACCTCCAGGTCGTAAGAGTTGTGACCATTTCGAAAGAGGACAGCCATGTCATCTAGCTGGATTCCCTGCTCGCGGAACTGCAGGATCATCTGAGAAACGAAGCGGCTTTCGAAACGAACATCAGGAGCGGGAACGAAGGCCGGAAGATCCCCCTTCAATTTCTCGGAGAACAAGTCTTTGGAATATTTTCGCCGTGCGGTAGACAGGAGGTGATTGGCCAGATCCAGGATGCTCTGCGTTGAGCGATAGTTGTGCTCCAGTTTCAGGACTTGAGCCCCGGAATATTCATCCGAAAAATTGAGAATATTTCCCAGGTCCGCCCCTCGAAATCTATAGATGCTCTGCGCATCATCTCCGACAACCATCACGTTGCCGTGGACAGAGCTCAGTGCCTTGACAAGAAGGGCTTGTGCTCTGTTCGTGTCCTGATACTCATCGACTAGCACATGACGGATGGCTGAAGAAATCTCCCTCAGCACATCGGGCTCTTGCTGAAAAAGCTTCAGCGTCATCACCAGCAGATCGTCATAATCCATCAACCCCTGCTCCTTCTTATAGGAGGAGTAGGCCTGAAAAAGTCGATCCATGGTTTCGGAATACTCCAGAAATTGGGGATAGGAGTTCTCTACCAACTCTGAAATCGTGATCCCCCGATTTCGGATCGCCGAAAACATGGTCTGTAAGGTCCGTTTTCGAGGAAATCGTTTTCCTCTTGTGTCGACAGAAATTCTACCGCGCAGCACGTCGATCACATCGGCGGAATCAGATGCATCAAGAATGGTAAAATTGGAAGGAAAGCCGATTTTCGCGGCATATTTCTTCAGAATCGTCAGACAGAAGGCGTGAAACGTGCCTCCGCGTACTCGATTGCACCGGCCATCCAGCAGGAGTGTTGCTCGATTCAGCATCTCCGAGGCCGCCCTTCGACTAAACGTCAACAACACGATGGATTCTGGGGGGACCCTCGTTTCCACGAGATAGGCGACCCGGTAAACGAGCGTGCGTGTTTTTCCCGTACCTGCGCCGGCTACGACCAGCACTGCGCCTCCTCCCCAAGTAACGGCTTCCAGCTGTTGGGTGTTCAGTTCGTCGGCATAAGCAATGTCCATCCCGTCAGTAGCAGGAACGGCTTCCGATTGGATGATGAACTGACGGGCCATTGAAGAATCATATCTGTTTACCGTTGTAACGATCCTGCCATCGCAAATGGTTCTTCGCCTCGATTTCGAAATGAGCCGACGAGGAGGCCTCGTTCGTGGATAACTTAGTGGCCCCACGGGCCGCGATTCCTAGTACGGAATTGACCTTGTTCATAGATTGTGACTGCCATTGCGCGGCCGGTGGAACATCCTAGGCAGATCTCCTATTTCATCGGTTACGGAAGCGATCGCACAACTTTCACTCGAAGACGTCTATGGGAAAAATCATTGCAGTGGCCAATCAGAAAGGCGGTGTCGGAAAAACAACGACGGCTGTTAATCTGGCGGCTTCTCTGGCTGCGATGGAACACCCTACGCTCCTGGTGGATTTCGATCCGCAGGCAAATGGGACTTCTGGAGTTGGAATCGATCCGAGGACAGTGACTTCTTCCTCCTACGAGATCTTGATCGGTTCTATTGCGACCCAGGATGCGGTGCTGGAGACAGAGACTCCCTATCTGTCGCTAATTCCCAGCCACATTAATCTCGTCGGTGCCGAGATCGAAATGGTTGAGGTGACCGATCGGGAGCGTATGCTGGCTAAGTCCCTCGTGTCGGTTCGCGACAACTTCGATTTCATCATAATCGATTGTCCCCCATCGCTCGGGCTCCTGACACTCAACGCACTGACCGCTGCGGACTCGGTACTGATCCCGGTTCAGGCCGAGTACTTTGCGCTCGAAGGTCTCGGACAATTGCTGAACACGATCAAGCTCGTCAGACAACACCTGAACCCGACGTTGGAAATCGAGGGCGTCGTGTTGACCATGTTCGACTCGAGGCTTCGGTTGGCAAATCAGGTGGCTTCAGAGGTTCGTCGGTATTTTGGTGAAAAAGTTTTCCAGACGATCGTCCAGAGAAATGTTCGATTATCTGAGGCTCCCAGTTTTGGACGGCCTGTCTTGATGTACGATGCTACGAGCACGGGATCTCGTAATTACATCGGGCTGGCGCGAGAAGTGCTTCTCGCAAATCAAGAATACCTGGAACAGCTCGCCACAGAGTCGGCAGGCAGGGATCCTGTACACTAACTCGGGCACTTTGATGACCAAACAGAAAAATGTTCTGGGAAGAGGTCTGGGAGCGCTGCTTCCCGACGCCGCGGAAAATACCTCTTCCGTAACGACAGGAATTGAGCACACGAAGCTCTATAACTTCGATGAAAGAATTCGTTCGGCAAGATCGATCAACGATGTCGACGTGGCCTCCGTTTCACCCAACCCGTATCAACCTCGAGAGCATTTCGACGAATCCAGCCTTCGGGAACTGAGCCAATCCATCAAAGAATTGGGCATCATTCAGCCCATTACTGTTCGTCGTAAGGGTGATGAGGCATACGAATTGATCTCTGGAGAGCGGCGTCTCAAGGCGGCCATCATGGCTGGACTGAGATCCATTCCCGCTTACGTGCGTGAAGCAGATACGGAGGCCATGTTGGAAATGGCGCTGGTAGAAAATGTCCAGCGAGAGCAGTTGAATCCCATGGAAATCGCCCTCGGCTATCGGCGCTTGATCGACGAATGTGATCTTACCCAGGATCAGGTCGCTACAAAGATCGGGAAAAACCGGTCGACGGTGGCCAACTTCTTGCGCCTGCTGCGGCTACCGCCCCTTATTCAAGCAGGACTACGAGATGCGATCCTCACCTCCGGGCATGCGCGGGCACTACTCGCTATCGAAGATGAGGCCTTGCAGAAGCAGGTTCTGGACGAAATCGTCCGAGACGGCCTGTCTGTCAGAGACGTTGAGAAGCTGGTGAAGCAGTTGCTGACCCCGAAAAGAGCTCCAAGAGTGGTCCAGAATTCACCCGTGAGCACAGATTCCATCGAGTTGGACCGCCTTGCAGATCGCGTTCGTCATGTTCTGGGGACGAAAGTGACCATAAAACCTTCGTCGAAGGGCAAAGGAGGAAGAATTGAGCTCGAATACTACTCCAACGACGATCTCGAACGAATCATAGAATTTTTTGACTGATTTCGGCAATTGATGACATCTTCCGTCCGGAATTTTGTATTGATTTGTGGCCTGTGCGCCCTGGTTTCGCTGGGTTCGGCTGAGGCTCAGATCGTAACGGCGGATTCCATCTTCGCTGGAATCCCTTCGGCTCACTCTCCTCGCGGCGCGCTTCGGCGAAGCGCTGCTCTGCCCGGGTGGGGGCAGATCTACAACAAGCAGTACATCAAATTACCGTTCTTATACGCGGCCCTCGGTGGGTTGGTTTATACGGCTGTCGTTAACCATGACGACTATATCCTTTACCGAGAAGCGTTTCAGTACAAGGCATTTCAAGAACAGGTCGACTCCGGAATTCTGACGAAAAACCCGAAAATCGGCTTCAAATCGTCATATGACGAGATCGTGGAGGAATTTGGAGCCGTGTCCTCTCGGCCGCTGGAAAATCAACGAAATAATTTGCGCCGATCGCGTGACCTTTCGCTCATTGGCATCGGCTTAGTCTATAGTCTGGCTATGCTGGACGCTTTTGTAAGCGCGCACTTACTCGATTTCGACGTTGGAGAAGACCTGAGTTTTCAGGTTGCTCCCCACCCGGGCGGACTCCGCCTGTCAGCCCGAATCCGCATAGGATCCTCGGGAGGACGCGGTCTATCTAATTGATAGACCGCTTATGCTTGTTTATCGAGAGAGCAATTACGAGCGTTTTGTATGGCCAGGACCAGATGAGGGTCGAATTCGTAACAATGCAGGACATTGCAACGTGTCCACACTTTGTAACATAATGCGCCCCTCGCCACACCAAAACATGATGGCTTTGTCTCACGATTTGCCTTACGATTTTCGTCACGAAGCAAATCGGGTCCAAAGCTGATGCTCAGAACACGGGGCTCCGCAAATGTCTGACAGGTACAGCAAATCGGCGGGATCACCTGAGATCTCGACCGCCACCGAGCAGCCCGCTCTTTTTGACAAGTGCGATCGATTCTTCGACCCGGAAGGATTGTATGCGCAGGTCAAGAAGGCCGATCTGTATCCCTACTTTCGTCCCATCGAGAAAAATGATGGCACGCGTGCAATAATCCACGGCCGTGAGATCATCATGGCTGGATCGAACAATTATCTAGGATTGCTCTCCGATCCACGGGTAAAGAAGGCATCTGAGGACGCCGTTGAGCAGTACGGCTCCGGTTGCACCGGTTCGCGATTTTTGAACGGCACCCTAGACCTTCACATCGAACTCGAAGAGCGACTCGCAGAGTTCATGGGCAAAGAATCGTGCGTCTTGTTTTCGACGGGGTACATGACCAACCAAGGCGTTCTGGAATCCCTGGCGGGCAGGGGCGACATCATATTTTCAGACAAGGACAACCACTCCTGCATCGTAGCCGGAACGAAGGTTGCGTTAGCCGACACGGTGCGATTTCGGCACGATGACATGGCTCATCTAAGGACCCTGCTGGTCAAAGCAGCCGAGAGTAATCCAGAGGCAGGCAAATTTATCGTCTCTGATGGCGTCTTTTCCATGAGCGGCGCCATCGCGAAGGTCCCTGAGCTCGTCGAGCTGGCTGAAGAATTTGGGGCAGCGCTCATGCTCGACGACGCCCACGCGGTGGGTGTAATCGGGCCCGGAGGAAAAGGAAGTGCGGCACATTTCAATATGTCTGATCGCGTTCACCTGGTGACCGGGACGTTTTCAAAAAGCTTTGCTTCTCTTGGTGGATTCGTCGTGGGCAGCAGAAACGTGATAGAGTACATTCGGCACACGGCTTCGACTCATATCTTCAGTGCATCCATGCCTCCTTCGGCTGTTGCAACCGTTCTGAAATGTCTCGAAATTTTACAGGCTGAACCCGAGCGTTTGGATCGATTGTGGGAGATATCCGATTATATGCGCGAGGGATTCAAGAACGTCGGATTCAATGTGTTGAAGAGTCAGGCTCCCATCATTCCGGTCATGGCTCACAATATGCGCACCTGTCTCGAAATGTGGCACGATCTCCTTGAGGAGGGCGTTTTTGTGAACGCGGTTGTACCCCCGGCGGTGCCCAAAGGGCAATCCCTGCTTCGAACCTCCTACATGGCGACGCACACCAATGAGGAACTGGACTTCATTTTGGCAGCCTTTCAAAAAGTGGGCAAAAAACACGGAGTGTTTTCTACCAACGGCACAGCCGCTTAACTTCCGACACAGCCGTTCACCTCCACCTTCCCCGCCATAATGTCGCAACCAGTAGTCGCGCCCGTCACGTCGAGACGAGACAGGAAGGCATTTATTCAGTTTCCGTACGATCTGTACTCTGATACTGAAGTGTGGGTGCCACCTCTGCGAATGGACACTGCGAAGTCCATCAATCCGAAGAAAAACGCGTTTTTCGAACACGGCGAAATGCAGACGTTTTTGGCTCGAGAGTCTTCGCGTGGAAAAGTGGTGGGTCGAATCGCGGCCATCAAGAATGGAATGCACCTGAAGAAGTATGACGACGCTGTTGGTTTCTTCGGATTCTTCGAGTGCATTGATGATATCGACGTTTCCAACGCGCTGTTTGAAGCGGCAGCCGACTGGTTGAGGGATAGAGGCTTATCTACCATGCGCGGCCCGACCAATCCGTCCATGAACGACATTGCAGGCCTGTTGGTCGGCGGTTTCGACAAGCAACCTGCGATCCTGATGCCCTACAATCACGGGTACTTCGAGCGCCTGCTTGTGGAGAATGGATTCGAACGCGTCATGACTATGTGGGCGTACTACTGCAATTCAAAACTGGTCAAGTCAGAGAAACTGAGGCGTGGTACCGCCTTGTTGATGCGACGCTACCCCGGGCTGAGCGTCCGGAGGATGGATAAGTCGATCTTCGAACAGGAGGCGAAGATCATTCTCGACATCTACAACGATGCATGGTCGGACAACTGGGGACACGTCCCCATGACGGATAATGAATTCGCACAGTTGGCCAAAGAGTTGAAGCAGATTGTCGACGAACGGCTGGTGGTAATCGTGG
>CALBJU010000264.1 GCA_937893205.1 uncultured Bacteroidota bacterium | reverse complement strand
AGTTGATCCGAAGGTGAATTGATCCGAAGGTGACCCTAAAAGATAGGCAGCCGAGGTCTATTCAGAGTGTTAACGTCCAATTCAATATATTATTAATATATATGTGATATATTAGGATAGTTATTTACCAAAACTGATCGATTTGACCATGAGCACTCCATGGAAGGGCGTATTTCCCGCCGTCACGACCAAATTCAAAGAAGACTTTTCCCTGGACTATGCCGGGACACAGAATGGTATAAACGCGCAGATTGAAGCAGGCGTTCATGGCATCATTACTACGGGATCACTGGGCGAGTCCAGCACCCTCTCCTACGAGGAGAAACAGGAGGTCCTGCGTATCGCGGTAGAGACCGCAGACGGTCGCGTCCCGGTGTTGATGGGTGTGGCGCAGAACACGACCGCCGAGGCGTGCCGGGCTGTCGAGGACGGCCAGGTGAATGGAGCCGACGGCTTCATGCTGCTGCCAGCCATGTTATACCCTGCGGATCGACGAGAAACGATAGCGCATTTCAGAACGGTGGCTGAAGCAGCTGGCAAGCCGATCATGATCTACAACAATCCCGTCGCCTACAAGGTGGACTGCACGGTGGACATGCTGGAAGAGTTGGCCGATGAAGAAATGTTCGTCGCAGTAAAGGAGTCCTCGGACGATGTCCGCCGCGTAACGGATATAGTGAATCGTCTTGGCGATCGTTATCAACTCTTCACCGGAGTCGACAATCTGGCAATGGAAAGCCTTCTCATGGGATCGGACGGATGGGTCGCAGGCCTCGTCTGTGCATTTCCAGAAGAAACGGTAGCCGTCTACAATCTCGTTCAGGCCGGCCGAATCGCGGAAGCACGAGATATATATCGCTGGTTCAGGCCGCTCCTGGACCTGGACGTAAACGTGAAGCTGGTCCAGAACATCAAACTGGCCGAGGTAGCCGTGGGGCTGGGGACCGAAACAACCCGCCCGCCGCGACTACCTCTTGTCGGCGAAGAGAGGAAATTTGTCCTGAATGTCATCCAGACCGCACTTGACAACCGTCCTGACGTCTCCGACTTCGTCTAGGCGGGCCGCCCATCATGATTGAATCCGATACCCGCAGTCTCAGTGATCAGGCGTATGACGAGGTCGAGCGCATGATCATCTCCCTCGAGCTTCCCCCTGGGACAGTATTTTCCGAGTCGGAACTGGCGGAACAGATCAACATCGGCCGTACGCCTCTCAGAGAAGCGCTGCAACGACTTGCGAGAGATATGTTGATCGTTTCCCTGCCTCGCCGGGGCATGATGGTAACAGAAATCAATGCCTCCGAGTATCTGAATCTGCTGGACACCCGAGGTGTACTCGACCATCTGATCGCCAGCCAGGCGGTGCGGCGAGCTTCACCCCGACAGAGAGAAGCGCTCACCGCGTGTGCAGATGGAATTGCCGAGGCAACCCAGGCCGGAGACGATGAGGGATTCATGCGGCTCGATCGCTCCGGAGATGAGATTTTGGCCGCAGCGAGCAGAAATCCTTATGCATCCCAGGCGGCCGGATCTCTGCACGCTCACTGCCGGCGATTCTGGTCGATGTACCGCCACTTCGGAAACCTCCGTGAGAGCGCCGAATTGCATTCACGGATTCTGCGAGAAGTTGCTGCCGGACACGCAGAAGAAGCTGGGAAAGCCTCCGCTGCATTGATAGCTTACCTGGAGGCATTCGCGCGCCGCGCGCTGGACCTCGAATAAACCATTCCGGGCTAAATGGGCATCCATCGATTCGACTGTGTTGATTCACACACCTGCGGGAATCCCGTACGGGTGGTGCGAGGTGGTGGCCCCGTGCTCGAAGGCTCGTCAATGATTGAGCGACGGGCTCACTTCATCCGGGAGTACGACTGGATCAGACGCGGGCTGATGTTCGAACCGCGGGGACATGACATTATGTCCGGCAGCATTTTGTATGAGTCGACTCGGGATGACTGCGATATCGCCGTGCTCTACATAGAAACGAGCGGCTGCTTGCCGATGTGTGGGCACGGTACGATCGGCACGGTGACCGTGATGATCCAGGAAGGTCTCGTCACGCCTGCCCAGGAAGGTCTCGTGCGCCTCGATACACCGGCTGGACGCGTGGATGTTTACTATGAAATGGAGGGAGATCGAGTCTCCAGCGTCAGACTGGTCAACATTCCATCATTTCTGTATGTGGAGGGCCTGGTGGTCGAGTGCCCCGATCTGGGCAAGATCAGCGTCGACGTTGGCTACGGCGGGAATTTTTATGCGATTGTGGATCCCCAGGAAAATTACTCGGACCTGGACGACTATACCGCAGCCGACCTGGTGCGCTGGAGTCCGGTAGTGCGCTCGCGAATCAACGACATATATGATTTTGTGCACCCGGAAAACGATGAAATTCGGGGCATGAGTCACATGCTTTGGACGGGGAAGCCTAAAAAAGAAGGCTCCGACGGGAGAAACGCTGTTTTTTACGGTGACAAAGCGATCGATCGATCACCCTGCGGCACGGGCACATCCAGCCGCATGGCGCAGTGGGCGGCTCACGGCAAATTGAAGAAAGGGGATGTCTTCGTCCACGAGAGTATTATTGGCACTCAGTTTACTGGGCGTGTGGAGGATACTACGAGCGTGGGCAAGTTCGACGCGATCATCCCGAGTATCGAAGGGTGGGCCCGGGTAACGGGATACAATCAGATTATCATCGACGATGATGATCCCTATGCTTACGGATTTTCCGTCATTTAAGGCGCGCGGTATGAGCAACAAATTTGATGTGGTCATTGTCGGGGGAGGGATTATCGGCCTTTCGTGCGCTCATTATCTGCAGAAAGACGGCGCACGCGTACTGGTCATTGATCGCGGTCGATATACCGAAGCCGCATCAACAGGCAATGCGGGTATGATCGTGCCGAGCCACATCATCCCTCTATCGGCGCCGGGTGTCATTGCCAATGGAATCAAGTGGCTGATGAATCCCGAGAGTCCGCTCTACATCAAGCCGAGTACGGATCGCCATTTTATGAAATGGCTGTGGCTGTTTCAGAAGCACTGCACGCCAGCCCACGTGCGGTACGCGGCGCCCATTCTGCGTGACCTGAGCCTGTCCAGTAGCGAACTGCTGACCGAGATTTGTGCCCTTCCTGGCTTCGCGGATGTAGGCCTTCGGCACGACGGCTTATTGATGCTGCACAACTCAGACAAAACAGCCCGTGCCAACGAAGAGCTGGCCGACATGGCCCAAGAAGCAGGCCTGGAAGTCGACCGGCTCGATCGCGAAGGTACGCTCGAGGTGGAGCCCGCGCTCAAAACACAGATTTCAGGGTCTGTCTTTTTCCGGCAGGACACGAGTATCCACCCCGAACTGCTATTGCGAGCCCTTGAAACCCATGTCCGGGCTGGTGGCGTCGAGATCAGAGACGGCGAAGTAACGTCAATGAATGCGAGTGGTCGCGCGGTGTCCAGCGTCACCGCGGACGGTGAAGAGATCAGGGCCGATCATTTTGTACTAGCCGCCGGATCGTGGACTCCGCACCTCACGCGCAGTCTCGGTTTGAACCTGCCTGTGCAACCCGCCAAGGGCTACAGCGTGACGGTGCCTTTGGAGAATTGCGATTCCGACGCAGACGCCCCTCGATTTAAGATTCCCTGCGTGGTTACGGATGAAAAGCTGACAATCACCCCCATGCCGGGCTGTATCCGATTTGGAGGTACACTCTCCCTTGAAGGATTCGACTCCTCGATTGACGAGCGCCGCGTGAGACCCATCAGGCGCCAGGCCGCGCTCTACTGCTCGAATGTGGACGACATCCAGACCTGGTCCGGTTTTCGGCCGGCATCTCCCGATGGCCTTCCCTACATCGGATCGCTTCCCAAGGCCGGGAACGTGTTCGTTGCCACGGGTCATGGGATGATGGGGGTGACGCACGGACCGATCACCGGGCGACTCGTAGCTGAGATGATCGCGGGACGGACCCCATCCCTGAATGCCGAGCCATTTAGAGCCAACAGATGAGCGCACCTACCCATACTCCCACCCGTAGTCCCACCCAGGTCATGCGTGGAAGGCCCGTTCTCAGCCAGGCCGAAGCTGAAGAGCTGGCCGGGGACTTATTTGGGTTCGACGCTGCGGCCTCCCCTCTCGTTAGCGAGCGGGATCAGAATTTCAAGCTCCGGAAGGAGTCCGGCGAGAAGGCCGTTCTGAAGATCTTCAATAGCTTGGAACCAGTGAGTCTCATCGCCGATCGGGTGCAGGCTCTCGCCATGCTCGCTCAATCCGAGCTTCCAGTCCCGCGAATTCTGAATCAATCGACGGTTGAACATGCCGGAGAGTCGCACCACGTGTGGCTGGTTTCCTGGCTCGATGGAACGCCCCTTGCGTTGGCTAGGCCGATCACATCAGACCTGGAGCATCAGGTTGGGAGCGTCCTGGGAAAGATGGATGCGGTACTGAAAGGCATCGACCAACAACGTGACTCGTCGACGTTCGCCTGGGATCTTGCCAACGCATCCAAAACGCTTCGTGAACACATCCAGTATGTTTCGCCAGTTGATACTCACCTGGTGCAGCATTTCTTGGATCTGTTTGATTTGGGAGTCAAGCCGCGATGGGCATCTCTGCCAAAACAAACGATTCATAACGACGGAAACGACTACAATCTTCTCGTCGGCTCAGCCACCGAATCTCCCCGTCAGCTGAAGGGCATTCTGGATTTCGGCGATATGGTGCACTCCGCTCGAATCGGGAACGCAGCAATCGCCGCCGCCTATCTCTCTATGCACCGCGAAGACCCGATTGACACGATGTGTGCGGTCCTTGCCGGTTATCACTCTGTGAATGAGGTGAGCGATGAAGAGGTGGATGTATTCTTTGCGCTGGCTGGCGTTCGCCTTGCGACGACTCTCTCTGTGTCGGCCAAGCAGCGTTCTCAGGAGCCCGACAATGAATATTTGAGCGTGTCCAAAGAGGGCGCGCTGAACTGTCTTCGCAAACTGGTTACCATCCACCCACGCCAGGCGACGTATCGGCTTCGGGCTGCTTTGGGCTGGGAGCCCGTTCCAGGCTCCGAAGACGTGAAACGGTGGATTGCCAACCGAGAAGAGCAATTCGCGCCGGTGGTCCGGGGCGAAGACCCGACCGCGACGCCCGTGATTTTCGATTTTTCGGTCGGTAGTCTCGAATTCGGACCAAGTGCCCTGACTGTCCCCGGAGTCGTAGAAGCGGAGATCTGGAGCCGCACGGGAAGCGGAGTAGGCGTAGGTCGATGGGATGAAGTGCGACTGGCCTACACGGGAGATCAATACCTCTCGATGTCTGGTGAGCGCAGAACGGTCCACATGGGTGTCGATCTATTCCGCCCCGATGGCACGCCTGTTCACGCCCCTCTTGACGGAATTGTGCATTCGTTCTGCGCTCACCACGAACGCTTCGATTATGGCGGCTGCATTGTGTTGGAACACAGGCCCGAGGACAGCCCGGTGTTCTGGACGCTGTATGGCCACCTGAGCCATGCTTCGATTTCCGAAATGGTTGAAGGACGATTGGTTGAACAGGGCGAGGTGTTCGCTCATCTTGGACGGTTCGAGGAAAATGGCGGCTGGGTAGCACACCTTCATTTCCAGATCATCACAGACATGCTGGATATGGAAGGCACGTTTCCCGGTGTCGCTGCCCCCGGCCAGCGCGAAACGTGGAGGAGCCTTTCGCCGAGCCCGATGCACCTGCTCGGATTGTCGGACGAGGTTAACGCGCCGCAAGACTCGTCCACCGGTGAGCTGCTTGACAAGCGATCGAATCACATGGGCTCGGCCCTGAGCATTGCTTACAAGGACAAGCTTCACATCGTGCGAGGATACATGCAGACCCTCTACGATACCGAAGGACGTGCTTTTCTGGACGCAGTGAACAACGTGCCCCATGTCGGACATTCCAATCCCCGGGTAGTGGATGCGCTTCACCGACAAATGCGGACACTCACAACCAATACGCGGTACCTGCATTCGCTTAGGCTCGAATACGCGGAACGACTCACCGCCACCATGCCTGCACCGCTGGAAGTGTGCTTTTTCCTCAACTCTGGTTCTGAAGCCACTGATCTTGCCTTGCGGCTCGCCCGTACGTACACCGGAAACTCGGACACCGTCGTTCTCGACGGCGCATACCACGGAAATCTGACCACTCTGATCGACATCAGCCCTTACAAATTTGATGGTGCAGGGGGCGGCGGAAAGCCATCCCAAACCCACATCTCGCTGATGCCCGATACGTATCGTGGCCCGTACAAGGGCATGACCGCCCGGTCTGGTCTTTCCTATGCAAAATCAGTTTCGAAAGCCGCCGAAGGCGGAAATGTAGCTGCGTTCATCGCGGAGTCCGTGCCGGGCTGTGGCGGACAAATCGTGCCTCCTCCCGGGTATCTGCGCGCTGCCGCCGCACACATTCGAGAAGCCGGAGGCGTGTTCATCGCAGATGAGGTTCAGGTGGGATTGGGTCGGGTGGGTACTCACTTCTGGGGATTCCAACTCGATGATGACGCGTCCGGCAGCATCGAATCCGACATCGTTCCGGACATAGTTGTCCTGGGCAAGCCCCTTGGAAACGGTCACCCGCTGGCCGCCGTGGTTACCACCCGTGCCATTGCCGACGCCTTCGACAACGGAATGGAGTATTTCAACACGTTCGGAGGCAATCCCGCGTCCTGCGCCGTTGGGTTGGCGGTCCTCGACGAGATCGAAGATTGCGGCCTTCAGGAAAACGCAAGAGTGGTCGGAAACCATCTTCTCGAAGGGCTCGAACAACTGAAGGCGCGGCATCCAATTGTCGGTGACGTCCGTGGCGCAGGACTCTTCATCGGGATCGAGCTCGTTCGGGATCAGGACACGCTTGAGCCGGCAGATACAGAAGCGACCTATGTCACCGACCGAATGCGTGACAACGGTATACTGATTTCTACCGACGGTCCCTTGCACAACGTGTTGAAGATCAAGCCACCACTGGTTTTCACGGAAGACAACGCAGACCACCTCGCCCAGTCGTTGGATCTGATCCTGGCCGAGGACGCTGTAACTACTCGAGTCAAAAGCTAATGCTATTCGTACCGGAGCGATCTCACTGGATCCGCTGAGGCTGCCTTCGCAGCCTGGAAACCGAACAAAGATATGTGCCCATTCGGATCCGGCCTGAAAATACCGAGGCGACGCTAGCCTTCATAGAAGAGAACTGGACGTCCTGGGAACCGGGCTACCCATTCAGATACTTCTTTCTCGATTCAGATTACCAGCAGTTCTACGAGCAGGAACAGAGACTCGGGAGTCTTTACAGCTACTTCACTATTCTGGCGATCATGATCGCCTGTCTTGGCCTGTTTGGTCTGGCTTCGTTCATCACGACCCAGCGAACAAAGGAAATAGGAGTGAGGAAGGTCATGGGAGCGACGGTGCCCCAAATCGTGATACTCCTGTCCAGAGAGTTCACGTATCTCGTATTGATTGCGTGTGCTGTAGGATTTCCGATAGCGTGGTACGCCATGGACAAGTGGCTGCAGGACTTTGCCTACGCTACGACAATGGGATGGGGAATCTTCGTGGCTTCCGGCCTCGCAGCGCTTTCCATCGCATGGCTTACAGTGAGTTATCAGGCCATTCGAGCGGCAACTTCTAATCCTGTTGAAGCGCTGCATTACGAGTAGAACTCCGCGAGTAAGATTCCACAGCGAAAAGTGACGTTTTTGAGGGGCGGGCCATACGGCCCGCCCCTCATTTCTTTTTGGTAGGCAACTGTTTTCGTGAGAAGGGGTCTTATCCGGACTGTCTACCACCTCTCGCACCGTCTCACAGGTCACATGCACCGCCTTTTCCTCGGCCTTCTCGCGATTATTCTTGCATTCTCAGGGTGTTCGAGCACTCGCCTATCCTCGGAACTCCAGGAAATCGGTTTTGAGTGGGTCAGGATCGACGGTGGTCTCTTCGAAATGGGAGACACCCTTGAAGGGTTGAACGAAGACGCGACTCCCGTCCACCCGGTGCACGTTGACAGATTCTATATCTCACGCTACGAAACGACGCTCGATCAGTACGACTGGTTCGCCTCGCAGACCGGCCGGGAAACGGTTCTCCCATCTGAGGTGAGTCGAGGCACGCGAGCCGCTGGAAACATGGCATGGGATGACGCGGTGGCATTCTGTGAATTTGTCGGAGGCCGATTACCTTCAGAACAGGAATGGGAATTCGCAGCCAGTGGTGGAGCAGCAAAACAGCTCTATCCAGGGACGGACAATGAGGATGAGATGGATGATTTCATCCGACATTTCGAAAACAGTCTCGCCGAGTCATTTCCCGTTGGCCGAAAGAAGCCGAATTTCTTCGGCCTTTACGACATGGGCGGTAATGTCGCCGAGTGGATCGGCGATTACTACGAAAAATACCCCGAACCGGGAGAGCCCGTGGTCTGGATGGATCTTGCCAATCGAAATATGCGATTGGCTCGGGGAGGTGGATTCTCGGCTGAATTCATGGTGACGCGAACGTACTGGCGCGCAGGAACGCTCCGGACCGTGCGGACGCCAACGATCGGTGTTCGGTGCGCGAGAGACGGGTAGGGCCCACGAGGCGGCTGAAAAGTTATTTGTCCAAAACTTAACCGTTCGTTGCGGGCCTCTTCACAGACTCTTATTTAGATTCATTCTAAATAAGGAACCAGATCCCACCTTCTGGCTTTGAATTCGCCTTCGTTACCTACATTCGTTCAACATGAGTCCAGTTTCTTTGCCACGACCCCTGACCACGTTCGCGTGTGGTGTTATGGTTCAGCTCGCATTTTTTTCCCTGAGCCCGATGGAGGCAGAGCGTCTGAGAGAACTGGGGCTGCGCGAGGGCAACGCGATTCATGTCATTCGCAACGAAGAGTCATTCATCTGCAAGATCGAAGCCAGTCGTGTAGTGCTTCGGCGAGAAGTCGCGATGAACATATTCGGTACGATCCAGGAGATATGACGATACTCGATCTCAAGCCAGGGCAGGTCTCACGTGTAGTGAACTGGTCCACCCAGAATCCTCCCGCCCGCCTTCTTGAGCTGGGAATTCTGCCCGGTACAGAAATCGAGCTCGTCCGCTACGCACCACTAGGTGATCCCATCGATCTGAAAGTGCGGGGATATCATCTTTCGATTCGCAAGTCCGAAGCAGCTCTCGTGACCATTGAGGATATCAACTCCTAGAGCCCAACCCGATGCAACTAGAAACGGAGCGACAAGGAGTTAGCGGAAGAAGGATTGCTCTGATTGGCAATCCAAATGTTGGAAAAACGACGGTTTTCAATCTCCTGACGGGGATGCGCCAGAAGGTAGGAAACTATCCCGGTGTGACCGTTGAGCGGAAAGTCGGCCGTCTTTCGGGTGAAGACCAGATCGACATCATCGACCTTCCTGGATCGTACAGCCTGAGTCCCAAATCCCTCGACGAGCGAATTGCCTACGACGTTTTAATGGGTCGTCTGCCGGGAGAGGAAGCACCAGATCTCGTTGTCTGCGTTGTGGATGCGAGTAATCTGGAGCGAAATCTATATCTGGTTACGCAGGTGATTGATCTCGGGCTTCCCGTGATCCTGGCCCTCAATATGACCGACGCGGCTGAAAGTGCCGGCGTACAGATTGACGTAGCCCTTCTTAAGGAGCGCCTCGGAGTGCCCATCGTATCGATGGTCGCCTCTAAAAACGAGGGCCTCGGGAAATTGAAATATTTGATGCGTCAGGCGAAGTTACCCGCGAGGGCGGAGCGTCACTGGTCCATCATGCCCGTCGTTGACGAGAAGCTCCCCGCTCTGATGGCTCTACTTTCGGAAGAGGTTCAGGAAAAGGGACGATTCATCGAGACCCTGCAGTGTCTCACCAGCGATCTGATGCTGAACGTCTGGAAAGATCGATCACCTGAATTTTATGCTGCCATCCTCGAGGCCCGCGAGCAGTTGGAACAGGTCAAGGCTCCGTACTTGCAGGCAGAGATAATAGGGCGATACGCCTGGCTGGGTCCCATCACCGCAGAAGTAGCAAAAAGACACAAGGACCCTTCAGAGCGCTCACTGTCTGATCGCATTGATGCCATCGTTACGCACCGGATTGCCGGACCGCTTCTCTTCGGCCTCTTGCTCCTGGTAATCTTCCAAGCGGTTTTTTCCTGGGCGACACCCGCCATGGATGCCATCGAGAACGGAGTTGTCGCGCTTGGAATCGTTGTTCGGTCCAACGTGGCTTCTCCCTGGCTCAGCGACCTTCTGGTAGATGGCGTGATCGCGGGGGTCGGAAACGTGACCATTTTCCTTCCACAGATTCTGCTCCTGTTTTTCTTTCTCGGTCTGATGGAGGACACGGGATACATGGCAAGATCAGCGTTCATCATGGATCGGTTGATGAATAGAGTAGGCCTGAGTGGAGGCTCCGTCGTTCCTCTCTTGAGTTCGTTCGCATGCGCCATTCCAGGGATCATGGCGGCGAGGACGCTGGCCAATCCACGGGATCGGTTAATCACGATAATGGTGGCCCCATTGATGAGTTGTTCGGCGCGGCTGCCTGTCTATACGCTGTTTATCGCAGCGTTTCTTCCGACTGGAACCGTGCTTGGTCTCTTTTCCTATCAGGGAGTGGCCATGTTCTCCATGTATCTCCTCGGAACGGTCCTATCCTTTTTTGCCGCGTGGGTGCTGTCTCGATTTGTATTCAAAGGCGATTCATCCTTCTTCGCCATGGAATTGCCTCCCTACCGGCGTCCGAGGCTCCGCCAGATATTCTGGCGCATGATCGATCGCGCCAAGGCTTTCGTTGTCCGCGCAGGAAAAATCATTTTTTGGATGAGCATCCTGCTCTGGTTCATGGCCAGATATCCGAGCGTGGAGCTGGATCCCTCTTTCGAAGCCAGAAGGAGTTCGGTTCAAGAGACCTATGAAGCATCGGTGGCCGCAGGTGGCAACGGCGAGGCGGCGGCGCTGATCCTCGAGGCCTCAATTCAACAACTCGATATCGACGCGGCGGGATACCGCATTGAAAGGAGCTTCATTGGCATGCTGGGTCATGGCCTTGAGCCCGTAATGCGGCCCCTTGGATTCGACTGGAAGATCAGTGCGGGGATCGTATCGGCCTTTGTGGCGCGCGAGGTGATCATTTCGGCCCTGGCGACGATCTACAGCGTTGGGGACTCGGATGAAAACAGTCCAATCCTGCGTGAGAAACTGAAGGCTGATAGA
>CALBJU010000263.1 GCA_937893205.1 uncultured Bacteroidota bacterium | reverse complement strand
TGGCCGCTTCGAGCAGGGATCGATCTATCTTCTCCAGCGAGATATAGATCGGCAGGATCGCGAATGCTGCCCAGGCGTGCGCCAGGGTGATCACCACGGCGGTGGGACTGTACAGCAGGAATGCCAAAGGCTGTTCGATGAGACCCAGCCCTTTGAGGCCCGAGTTGATGACGCCGTTGTAGCCTAGGATGACTTTCCACGCAAAAATCCTCAGTAAATAGCTGGAAAAGAACGGCAGTGTCATCAGGATAATCCAGGCCATCTTGCGTTTGCGGACGTGAAAAGCCACGTAATACGCCATCGGGTAAGACACCAGCACCGTGGCGACAGTACAGATCGAAGAGATGGTCAGTGATCGAAGTAGCAAGGCCTGGTAAACCGGCCTCTCGACAGCCTCCGCGTAGTTGGCGAACGTAAACGCGGTATCAAATTCGAAGCCTATTTGTCTCCAGAAGCTCATAACCACCATGATTCCGAAGGGGATGCCCATGGCGAACACCATCAGGAGCAACGTGGGCGAGAGCAGTGTGAAACCCTTGAGCCCGTCGCTGCGCAGATACCAGGCATACAACCGTCCACGCCAGCTCCTTGATCGTGGTGCGGGTGCGGAGTCTCCTATTGTGGTTTCAATCACAGGCGCTCCTGCGGCTCGATAAGATTACCCGCCTGGCTGTCAAACTACCTATCAAGGGGCTGACCTTAGTCGAATATTTGCTGGTCGCTTCCACGTATGCGCCTAAATTAGTCATTGTCGAATCCTCTTTCGGAGGCGAAACAAGCCGCAAGATATACAAATAGTAGTTAACAGTGATTGATGATTAAAAGCCCGGGGCCTGCTGTTAAAGTGAACGAAGTATGCTGACCTAGTACTCCGGCGCCCATTCTTCTCCCCAGACTTCCTTCCACAGGAAGGGTCGCGTGGAATTGGACTTGACTGCACCTCCCTTCCACAGATCCCAGCGTGGATTGGCGTAGTCCGTAAAGAATTCATCCAGGCGAGAGCTCAGTTCCGCGACCACGTCGGCGTATTCGGGGTTTTGCGCGAGGTTGTTGCGCTCATCCGGATCACTCTCCAGATCATATAGCTCGTGCTTAAAGTCGTATTTCGTATTTTGGATTCGCCTCATGAAGAGCCAGTGGGATGTCCGAATCGCCCGAGTCTCTTCTTGTTCCATGAAGATCTGGTCGCGAAAATTCCCGCTCTCTCCGCGCAGGAGAGGGCAAAAACTCGTGCCTGAAACAGATTCGGGGGATTCGAGTTTGCAGCCCGCGAAATCGAGAATCGTCGCAAAGATATCCGTCGTTCCCACGAGATTCTCCAGCTGCCTGCCCGGCTTCGAAAAATCGGGATAGCTGAAGATAAGCGGGATATTGTTTGCCGAGCGGTGCATATTAGACGGCCAGGTATCTTCGCCGTGCCCCCAAAAGCCATGATGGCCCACCGATAAACCATGATCGGCGGTATAGATGACGAGGGTATCGTCCAACACGCCTTTCTCCTGCAATTTCGCCAGTACCTGCCCAACGCCGTCGTCCACCATGCTCATCTGCGAATAGAATTGCCTCATCGCCGTCAGGTTGTTGGGCTGTTCCGCGAGTTTTTTATACCAAGCGAAATCCACATCTGGCAGTTTCTCCTTGCGCATCAAGATCCAATCGATGAGCTCTGGACATAACCCTTCCCGCGGGACGGAATACATCGGCAACTCTGCATATGAGTTCGAGTGGCGGTGATCCGGTTCGCTGGGATTGGGCACTTCTCCGTAAGGAGCGTTATAGGTCATGAATAGGAAAAATGGTGGCTCGTCTCGGCCGGCATGTCGATCGAGATACTCGACGGATTTTTCCGTGAAGTAGTCGACGGAATGTTCTGCTGCAGTATGGCGCTGACCATTGTCGATCATCTGGACCCCGTAGAATGAATCCATCATCCCTTTTTCCATCGCGACCCAATGCTTGAAGCCGTTTTGAGGTTCGTGTGCAAACCCAAGATGATATTTTCCGATCAGGGCGGTGTGGTAGCCTGCCTGCGCGAGCATTTCTGGCAGAGTTTCAAATTCGGCGATGGCGTTGTAATGCGGGGGCCATGCGCCCATCTCATCATCGTCGAGCCAGGTGTGGATCCCGTGCTGTGAAGGCATGAGGCCGGTGAGCATGGATGCCCGGCAAGGGGAGCACATGGAATTGGGACAGAAGGCATTGCGAAAGAGCACACCCCTGGAAGCCAATTCGTCGAGGTGGGGCGTGAAGATCTCATCGTTTCCATAACAGCCCATCATGCTCGCAGGCTGGTTGTCGACGAAGATCAAAAGGATATTAGGCTGACGCGAACTCATACATATTCCTCTTTTAGGCGCCTAAATTAGTCATTGTCGAATCCTCTTTCGAAAGACTTGGGACTCGTAGTGTTTCGGAAAAACCTTGTGCAAATAGACCCACATTGCCTGTATACCGTTCGCGTAATCATTAGGCCCGTGGGTCAGATGCGAATCTCGCCATATCCCGAACATCATCGCATTAATTCCCCTCTCTAACGCGGGTACGTTGATGTCGTCGTATTCACCCTCCTTGGTCAGGTTTCTCAGCAACTTGCGTACGTCGTTCTCGTAACGTTCGTCTCTGGGATTCGTCAGCTTGCGGTAGAGCGAGCTTCCCCTGGCCTCGCCCCAGTAGGCATGCCAGACGGAGATAAAGTCACGGTGTTCGACCGAGAACCGCACATCGTATTCGAGCAGCTCAAGCAATTTCCCGCTGATGGAGACGCTGTTGCTCGCCAGGATCGTATTCCAGCCATTTTCGAAAACGCTTTCCTGGTGATCTAGCACGGCAGCGAGTAGGCCCGTCTTCGACTTGAAGTGAAAAGTAACCAGAGCTTTGGAGACCTTCGCCTTCTGAGCCACCCGTTCGAGGGTTGCATCACGCAGCCCCTGCCGCGCGATGCAGGAAATAGCCGCCTTTACAATAGCCTGCTTGGATTTTTGCCCTCTTAATTGGCGCTTATCAGTGATTTTGGGCGATAATTTCATCTGTTCTTTTGGGCTGATTCTGACCGAACCAGCGCTGGAAATGGTCATTTGAACGAGTGTTGTAACTAACTGACCGTTCAGATAGTATTAGGACGGTACTGGTGCTGTCAACACGTACATAACTGAAGAGGATCCCAAGCCATGAAAAAATCCGATTTTTGTATTAACGAATTTTCCGACAAGCTCAAGTCGGGGAAAATGTCGCGACGGAAGTTCAACCAGATTCTGGGCGCTGCCGGCGTCAGTCTGGTTATGACTCCGATGATGTCCCGCACCGCCGCAGCTGCAGCTGCAGACCAGGCGACTTATTTCACCTGGGGCGGCTATGACGATCCCGCGATGTTCGGGCCATACATCGCCAAGCACGGTGAGCCACCCAACTTCGCCGCATTTGGCGGATCGGAGGAAGGACTCACGAAGATGCGAGCGGGCTACGTGATCGACGTGGCGCATCCGTGCAACCAAGGGATTCCACGCTGGGTGGCCACCGGTCTGTTCCGCACTGTAGACACCGACAAGTTGTCGAACTGGAGCGACGTTATACCGAGTCTCTGGAACCTGGAGGGCAACGTGGTCGATGGCAAACCTTACATGGTGCCGTTCGATTGGGGACAGACCTCGATTACCTATCGGCCCGATTTGGTCGATTGGCAAGGTGAGGAAGAGTCGTGGGGACTGCTCTGGGACGAGCGCTACAAAGGGCGCCTGGCAATGATCGGTGCAGGCGGCGACTCATGGTGGTGTGCGGCCATCTATGCCGGAGTGGACTTCAAGGAAATCGCCACCAAGGAGAACATGGAAAAAGTTGCGGCCCTGTTGCGCAAACAGCGACCGCTTATCCGTTTGTACACCGACGATATGACCACCCTGGAACAAGCGCTCGCATCTGGTGAGCTAGTGGCCGCAATGACCTGGAACAGCTCGCCTGTTGAACTCCAAAAACAAGGTGTTCCGGTGGCGTTCGCTGCCCCCAAGGAAGGTGCCCTCACCTGGGTCTGTGGCGCCATGATGCACAAGGATGCACCACACCCTGACAAGGCACACGACATTATCGATGCGATGATCAGCGTCGAGACCGGGATCTGGCTTATCA
>CALBJU010000262.1 GCA_937893205.1 uncultured Bacteroidota bacterium | reverse complement strand
CCCATGGCCACGCGTCAAGGCGAATGCATCTATTTCGATTTGATAAAAGATGACCACTGATTGAGTCTGCGGGTTGATCCCAGGCTGGTTCCTGCTGAAACACGGTACGAAGATTCCATTCCTTCCTGATGACGTGACCACCTCCCACAACGACGAGGACTCGCTCGCCTTTCGTGATGAGGATGATCAAGATTCGCAGCATGTGAGCAACTTCACCGGCCGGTTAGACAGATCCAGCTGGCGAATAGTGGCGCCATGTATACAGGCAGAGATCACCTTCGATCAGCACGAGACTCAGCAGACCAATGTCCAGATTTCGTTTTACACTGCGTTTCATAGACGGAGCGAATAAAAATGGCTGTCCGTGAATCGGGAGAGTCGAACATAATCTATTAATAGACTATTGCACCGACAGGTAGTCCGTGTAGGCTCGGGCGGCATGTTCGCGGAAGTCCAGAAAGCTCGGCGTCCAGCCCGTCGCCAATGATCGGCTATTTTTCGTCCTGACAGATTTCTGCAGCAACTCACGAAGATGCTTGTGTGCTTCCTGTCCATTTGGCGGGGTAGGAGGATATAGTTCTACGAGCGTTTCAACTACCTCTTTCGCGGTGATCGCACTGCCGTCGTATGCATGGAAAACTCCTGTTGCCCGCTCTTCGGCAATCGTCGCATAGAGGGAGGCTACGTCCCGTACATGCACCATCGGCCAGCTTGCAGCGCTAATCCCTTCGACGTCAAGTCCAGCCACGACATTTTGGGGGAGCATATCCCACAGGTAGCCTCCCGTTCCCCCGTAAACGAATCCCAGTCGAATAACCGCCGCGGACGTTCTCGACTCGATGACATCCTTTTCGGTCCGCAATCGCCAATCGGTACCGGAGGAGTCAATCTCTTCGAGAAAGACATCATCGTCGTTAGGCCGGGGCGAATACAGATTTCCGGTATAGATAAAAAATATCCCCTTCGAAATCAGGTACTCGACAAACTTGTTGTCAAGCTCGCTATTCTCCTTGCCTGCGCCCGAATAGCCCATCGCACAATGGATGACGCAGTCGCAGCCCTGCAAGGCATCGCCTATCAGCTCGAGCTGACTGAGGTCTGAAAAACACCAATCGATGGATTCGGCAGCAGCGGTACGCGCAGAAGGCTTGCGCGCCAGACCGGTCACCCGGTGGCCGCGAATCTCCAACTCTTCAGCGATGTGCCTTCCGACATAGCCAGAGGCGCCCGTTAAAAATATCTGCATCTTAGAATCGGCTTGATGATTTCAGGAAACGGTACACCCGGCACGACGCAGGTGGTCGCGATGGGAAGCTTACCCATCTCCCTGATCTGTTAAGATCTGTTCCGAGAGAGATGCCCCAAATCGTGTTTTATCGTCTACAAAAAACGCGAGAGTCGAATATTTTTGCTTGGAGCCGTAGAGGCCACGAACAGTTCCCGGATCTTCGAGGTGCAGAATGACATTGTGCTTCTCCAGAGCAGCCAGCGGAGACAGCGAAAGAGCATTTTCGGTCACGTCGATCGCTTTACTTGAAAACTCGAACGAGGCAATGTTCGAAAGCTCAATTGTTGCTTCTCCCATGATGCCATATCTGAGAAGCAGGGAATGCTTTTCGATCACGTAGGGGCGGCGCGTAAGCGATCGTGCCATCCCATAGACCTGGACGCCCGTGTAAACGCTCAACCCTGTCAACATCCACGCAGCCACATAACTCCATTGCCTGAGAAGAAAATGTACCGCCGTCATCTCAACCAGGATCATGACCAGAAGGATGCCGAGCAGGGCAATGGTTCCACTCTTTCGGTGATAGGTGAACTCGTTTGGGCCCAGCTCAATCCGTTTCCAGGACAGAAACCCGTAATAGAAAACTCCCATCTCGGTTACCATCGCGTAGGCCAGACGCTCAGGAAGGATCTCTCCAGCTACCTCCTTCAGGGTCGAAAATATATTTGGATTTTTGCCGACTTCGGTCTTCAGGCGTTTGACAACAGCGCGTCCTTTCCAGACAATGAACACAACTACCCCAATCTCTACCAAGGGAAGGATCCAGGTTTTTACCGTCCCCAACAGTTCCTGGTTGGACGGAGGCAGCACGAGACTCGCCACAACGATTCCAACAACAAAAACGGGTACTGTTGTCAGATTCGGGATATTCCTGCGGCGGATAAGAAGAAAATAAACCAGGGGTACCGAGAGAACCAGATCGATTGTAACGCCCACTGAAAGCAAGGATGAATGCTGGCTGAACAGTCCGGAATTGACGAGAAGCACAATAGTGATTACCATCGCCAACGGAGCGATGATAACAATCAGATTACTGCTGAGTGCCGGATTTCGGTTCATGCTCGCTCGCTACTTTCTGCTCTCTTCGTACTCTGCAATCATCACGTCTCGAGGAGTACTCGCAACCGCTTCGGCAATGGTGTCCAGGGCTACGTCCTCCAGTCTCCGAAAGCGTATGCAGGATTTACCCATGTCCAGCTTTTTCCCGGCCCGCTCAAATCCGGTTCTGATCCTCTTCCGCATTTTCTGAGGGTCATAGTAACAGCTGATGTGGAGCGAGACATAGCTTTTTCCGTTGCCCAGTGCGAAATACGAAAGCGCAGAGCCGTTGTACGAGTGGGGATACTCTTCGAAGGGGATTTCATAGTTGATCACTCTCATACTCATGGTCTCCGAGTAACCTTCCGGAAGATTGTCGACGATAACATCTCTTATTGGGGAATCGATCTCTTTCCGCTCCGGTGGAAGGTATGCGATGTAATCGTCCACTGATGATGTTAGTGTTTCTGCCATGACAAACCTGTGCAAAAAGCGATTGGCGGTAATGAGCATTCATAGGAATCGCGGAGCCGATCCACCGTTCCCTCCCATCGTGGCTTTATTTAATCATCAAATCAATGGGTGCGCGTGCGTACGAGGCTACCCCAAGATATTCAGTTTCCAACCACAATCTCTTGATGAAACGAGAACACCTGTCGATCAGTCGGATCAACCTCTACGCGTACCCAATGGACCTGGGGCTCGCCGAACACCTCCACCCTTGTAAAATTCTCAACCAGGGTTCCATCCTCCCGGTACAATGGTTTGTCAACCCTGAAAACGTGAGTATCACCGACAGCCAGAACGACTTGACCCTCGAACGAGGCCGACTCTTCTATGAGCAGAGGAATGAGCGCTTCAATTCCTGGTTTTGGAGAGAGGCAGGTTTCGCATGACCCTCGGACGATTCCAGGATTGCCCCAAACGGCCCAGGGATCAACTTGAGTTGCCAAAAATAGCCCGGGACTATCCAGGGACCTGGCCTTCGAAAACGCTTCTTTGATCCACCCCATCGCCGCCTCCATGCGCCGGGTTGCAACCAGCGAGTCCGAAGGAGGTCGGGTGAGACGAATCAGATGAACCGTCGCAAATACGATGTTTTTCTGACTCCACATGGCGTTTTCAACAAACTCAGGATACTCCGCATCCGCGCTCTGTGAGCGAACGACGAGGGGCTGCCCCCCGGAAGATTGCTCTGGATTCGCGAAAAAAAGTGAACGCAGAAATTCCAACCTCTCGTAATCGTTCCAACTTCCAGCCGGTTCACGGACGCAGTCGAACCAGTCGTTGTCTCCAGGTGTGAATATGAACGGGATTTCAAAAGTTTGGAAAAGATCATATCGACCTCGCAGGACTTCGTCTGAGCAGGACTGAGCACCACCCTTTATGTCTCCAAGATGGATCACCCATTTGAGAGAGGCTCGTTGGTTGACGTCCTCAATCAGTCGTTCAGCCTTCTCGACGTTTCGCTCACCGTAGGGATTGTCTCCAAAGAGCGCGAACTCGAAACTAGAGTTTGAACCCTGACTGCAGGACATCAGCGAGAGCGCCAGCAGGAAAGCAACCGGACCTTGTCTTTCGAAAAATCTAACGTGCTTCATGGATCAGATCATGTTGATTATTTCCGCAACTCCGTTTCGACTCTCGTTACTCCAGCTTGACCCAGGCCTTCTCCAAGACAGCTTAAGGCCGCGTGTATGGTGGGACCCAGTTTCTGGAGAGCTAGGTGAGGGGTGAAGGCTCCTAGCTCGGCCACTCAGGTGCGGGTCGGCCCATCCACACCCAGACGATGTAATCGGTGAGAGGTGGCACTTCCTCCAGAACACGGAGACGTCGAGCTACTTGTCCCCGGTGGTGCATGCTATGAGAAGTCAGTTGGTGCAGGGTGTCCAGCAAGGTCGTTTCGGCGGCCTCTCGCCCGAGTGTTCTTTCAAAGTACTTGGCCCAGGGAAGCACCGCACTATCCGCAAGATCCTCGTCGGAAATGGAGTCGAGATATTTGAGAGCTTCCGGATAGAAACTCGCTCCCCATTCCGACTGCTTGGCAGGCGACTCGAATTTCTCTCGCTTCCAGCGGACGAAAGGCCGTTCCAGCCACACGTTCAGAAAGGAATGCTGCGTCACGTGAATGTGCATGAGCGTATCCAGAACATATTCGTCGGTGTTCGCCGTTGCTGATCCAAGGACAGATTCCCAGATACGAGCGTCTGCCCATTTCATATGGAGATATACATCTTTGAGATGCTCGTGGTTCATGACAACATTTGGATTGGCGTTTGGATCAATAAGTCACAAGTATCGCGAAATGGGTTGGATCAAGAATCGGTGTTCGATCTGGCTACCAGCCAGCCGCCGATTGAACCCGCTATTACGCGGCCAATATTTGAAATTGCATACATGGTTTGAAATTCTGTACCGCTCGCGACGAGTATGCTGATATCGATAGCGGCAACAGCGACTCCCAGGAGCAGGCCGTTCAAAACAGGCTGGCTAGAGAGCCCCTTTGCGACCCACCATCCGCCGAACAGCGTGAATCCAAACCCAGCTAGCGGACCAACCCAGTAGCCAAGACGCTCGGCATAGGCCTGCAATGCTTCTGGTTCGGCAGGACCAAAAATAGCGATCACAACCACCAGGGCCGCTACGGCTAATATTTCTGTGACGACGGCGATGACGGCGATTCGAATTACTCGATTTTGCATGTCAATACCTTCTGGATGCGCCGGCAACTAAGCCTGACAGATTATCGCCGAGTCAGATGATCTATCCATTGTAGGCCTTTGAGATCA
>CALBJU010000261.1 GCA_937893205.1 uncultured Bacteroidota bacterium | reverse complement strand
CAGGTTACCATCTACCAACAGGAATCCATCAAAACCCAGTGCACGATTGTATGGCAATCCAGAGCCGTACTGCCAGCGCACGTTTACATCGAATGGTCTCAGGTCGAAAGAGGCTACTACGTTCAGTTGATGCCTTCTATCGTGAGCTGGCCGGAAGTCCAGCGACTTCTCACCGTACCAGAGTTCGATCCCTTCCTGTTTCGCGGTGTACCGAACGGAAGAAAGACCATAGGTAACGAACCCGGAAAACGTCTTGTTTCGATATTCGAGCCTTAGATCTCCCCCGAATACGCGTCCATCAGCAGACTGAAGGCGGGTCGTGAAGCGAGGGAATGCGGTCCATTCTGGGATGAACAGATTATTCAGTTTTTTGGCGTAGCCTTCGATGCTTATCTCAGTCGACTGACTCAATGAGCGGCGGTATCCAAGAATCAAATGGAGCGCCTCTGGCACCTTCCGCTCATACGGACTCGAGGTCCAGGCTGTGAAGACGCCGGCGGCATCCCTGCGGTCTACCAGTCCAATGATTTCCTGATGGAAGGATCCCATCGCAAACGTGTACTCATCCTTGTCATTGGTTTTAACCGCTCGGAGGCGAGGCTCAAGAAATCCGCTGTTTTTACTTGGGAACGAATGGATCCGAAGCCCCATTCTGATCTGCCACCCATTATAGGTTCGAATTTCAGGCTCGACATAGATCCCCACCTCTGTATTGTACTCCGTCCGATCGCTGAAACCCTGAAAAATCCCATCAAGACTGCTCTGCATCTCGAGAGTTCGTGCAAAAAGACCCCACTTGATCTCAGCATTTCGCTTGAAGTGGGTGACATTCACGTTGGTATTTATACTCGACAACTTGGAAAACCGAACAGTCTCGTCTGCTCCACTCTGGGACGTCTTGAGCCTCGATCCCGAAATGATAAACTCGGCCATCACGGGAAACGCCCTGGGAAACACGAAGTAGCGAACGCTGGCAGCACGATTCTTCCATTGAATAATCTGCTCGGGCTGAAACTCATTCCCCTCAAATACGGAGCCCTTGTCATTTGTCCTCAGAAGGGACAGGGATATCTGAGAATTGGAATTAACGAAAGCGTGCACCTTGGCAAACAAATCGTCGAACTCAAAAGGCAGGTCACCTTTCACGAGGTGGGAAGCGCCCTCCTCGATAACCGACGTTCTGTAACTGACCAGAAATGATAAAACATCGGTCACTACCGGTCCCTCGAGAGAAAATCCAGACACAAAGGGCGCAATCGAACCCGTTCCCGCATATTTTCGCTTGTCCCCGTTCCTACTCGTCACGTCGATGACGGAGGACAATCGACCGCCATACTGGCTGGTGTACCCGCCCGCGTAAACATTTACTTCCTTCAGAATCTCAGACGGGAATGAGGAGAAAAATCCAAGGATGTGAAAGGGTTGATACACCCACATCCCGTCGAGCATTACGAGATTCTGCCAGGGTTCTCCACCTCGGATGAACAACTGTCCCCCCCGATCTCCAAGCGAGACAATTCCCGGAAGTGTCGTCAAAATATTTACCAGATCCCCAGACACATCCGGCGAGGGGATCCTGTCGACATCGGCGGGTGTGATGGTAGTCTGTCCGGCCAGGACGCGCGTAATGCCCGCACCCCTGTCCCCCTCGACGATGACTTCTCCCAGTTCCGTCTCCGCCACCTCTAGGACTAGATTGATGATCAATCTGTCGTTTCGCCCAATTCGCAGGGTTTCGGAGTACATCGCAAATCCGACAAACGTCGCTCGCAAAACGTACGTCCCCGCCATGAGTTGGGGTAGCGCGTATATCCCGTCGGATCCGGATACGGTGCCTGTTACCAGTGAATCGCTCTGTAACAGGACGATGTTGACACCAGGTATGGATTCCCCGTCGCTCGCAGCGACGACTGTTCCCCGAACGATTGACCGTTGCGCGTGGACGTTCACTCCCGTCAGCAGTGCGAACACGCCGACGAGCACGATCGATCTGAAGGTCCTTGATAGTAGATTCCTGCGCATCGTAACTATTCTATGACAATCTGACGACTGACTATTACCTGCTTTCCAGTTTTCTGCTCGGTGATTTTGAGCGCAAGCACGTAAGTACCGGGATCCACTGTATCCGTTTCGACGATGAGATATCGGGCATGAGATTTCTCACTAACCTCATCCATAAACTCCACCGAGACAACCGCTTCATCGCGGCGACCGAAAATCCGACCTAGCAATGGCGTAACATCTCGCACCCTTTTCCCAGAAACCAGCGCCGCCTGAATAGAGAGCATCGTCTCGGGATTTTGCGCCGTTATGTCTATACCATATATCTCGAAATACAAATTGATGGGGTCACCCGCCATGTATCTGGAGCGTGATCTGGGAAAAATCAGATGACCACGCCGGACGAATGACCCGGGTTGGTGAGTTCCTCCCGCACCATCAATCTCCTCAACAAGATCTGCGAGGAGAAGATCACTCGCTCCAAAATCTTCGTCACTCGCCTGCTCATCGATGTCAAACCTGTAGACACTCGTTGCCGCAAAGCCCTGGGCCTCAATCGAAACTTGTCGTCCCCTGAAGTCGGTTTCGAAGTGTACCAATGCAGCAGTACAGCTTGATGTCGCATAAAATTTGTGAATCAGAGCTTCTGCGGGCACTGGTGCATTCACTTCCCGGTCATAAACGTACAGACCATCCTGTGTGGAAAAGCGGTTCCGGGGCGTGCAAACGGGGATAACAACTTCTCGCGAGTGATCATTTCTGAACACTGACGGCAACGCTTCCATAGCCACCACACGAGACTGATCTTCCTGGGTTCGATTGGGATCGTCTCGAAAATACTCCGTGGCCAGGAGTACATAATCTTTTATCAAATTTGTATTTCTCGCACCCTGATACGCCCTTGAAGAGGGAGAGTAAAAGATCAATTGGTCCGCTCCGGCCAAGTCCAAAAACAACCAGGAACGGTAACCGTAGTGCATCAAGGCATATCGATTTTTATCGTCTTGAAACTGCGCTGTCACTTGAGGCCAACCGTATCTAACGACTACCTGTCCTGGTTCAGTTTCCCACCCTCTTCTCCCTTTTCGCGGTCTTCCCCAAATCAGATCCGCATACACAACCCGAGCTTGATGTTCAATAATCCTTTCGTTCGAGGCTGAACTCCAGAGTGGATTTTGACGTATCCAAAAATCAGTTACCAGCGTATCTGTCAGCACACCATAGTCGTCCTCATTTGTGGTGCTAACTATAGTTTTGGGATCCAGATAGATTAGTCGATCCTCGTCTGACATGAGATCTAGTCCTTTCTCGAACTGGACCCCGGCTTCGGACAAATTTTCCTGCCGATACAATGCCAGTCCAAGAAACAGGTAACCATTTACCCGTTCCGGGAAATCTCGGATGTATTCTTCGGCCACAATACGGCCCAGTTTATACCGCTCTTCTCTTTGAGATGCTTCAATCAGATTGCGCAGCGCTTCAGCGCGAAGTGGCCCCGAAATCGTTGCGCGAAGGAGATACATTATGGCCTCATTCGCCACTTCGTCTTCCTTCTCATCATCCCGAACCACACTAACTGTGGCCTCCCCCTTTCGTCTAAATACGAATACCACGTCTCCATCTTTCAATTCAATCTCGACTGATTCCAGTATTCCGTCGAGTTCGAGTCCGATGGGAAAACGCACGGCTCCGTCCAGATCTCTCAAGTCTTCCAAACGAATAATTCCAGCGACCAGGTTGGCGATGGGATTCAGAGGATCGTCCGCCAGTAGTTTCCTCGACCGTGTTAGTTGCTGTGTCTGCTGAACCGCCGGAAAAAACATGCCACCGTATCTGTGATCTCTCCAAAGGTCAAGGGATTCGATGGGCGCAGTATTTCTAATCTTCCGTGGGAGTCTCCTCAATGTGCGTTGCGCACTCTCTGGATCTGGACTCGGACCAAAAAGGTGAACGGTCGCCATGAGAGCAAGTCCGTCTAGGTCTCTGGGCCACCTGTTCAGAATCTCCTGGGCTTGAATTCGGACGGTTGCATAATCGTCTCGGGCAAGAGCTACTCTGGCCATCTCGACGCGTTCGGATCTCGTGAGTGATTGCGCCGTCGCCGGCTTGCACGAGACGACCAGAATAAGGGTCAGGCACGAGCGTACAATTATGCGAGGGAAATTCATGTGGACGGGCTGAAAGTTTCACAGAAGACAAATGTAGGACCAAAAGTTGTCCCTTTCATAGACAGGGCAGCGATTTCGCCACTTCAAGACCCGATCAGGTCACTCAGAATCGAGAGTTCGTCTGACATCAACCCGCTGCATTCTCCTCTTAGAGTCCCTCTCCGCGATATCTGCACGCTTGTCGTAGAGTTTCTTCCCCTTGCCCAGACCGATCTCCAGTTTTGCGCGCCCTCTCTTAAAATATATTTTCAAGGGCACCAACGTGTACCCCTTCTGGGCAGCGGCCTTCTCCAGTTTCGCGATTTCCCGTTTATGTAGTAGTAGTTTTCTCGGTCTAACCGGATTGTGATTTGCCAGGTTACCGTGATCGTAGGGAGCAATGTGGCACTGGCGAAGAATCATTTCGCCCTGTTCTACAATACAGAACGCCTCTCGAAGATTGGCATTACCTGCCCGGAGTGATTTCACTTCGGTTCCGTTCAGGACGAGTCCGGCCTCTACCCGGTCTTCGATGCGATACTCGTGTGTCGCTTTTCGATTCGAGGCTACTATTTTTATCTGATCAGGCATCAGCTTGGTTTCTCTTCCGCCGATTCATCCGGTAGGCTTACAAAGACTACTGGCTGAAGGTCGGTAGTGGCTCCAACATAATACAAGTGCTCAGACAATTCGACGAGGCTGGCGACCGCCAAGTCGTCGAGCCTCAATCGTAGATCATTCAGAAAATAGGATTCCATCACCACGTCATCTTTCCACCTGGAGACCAATTCGACGCGATTCAAATCGATGGAGATTACGGCGTCGCGAATGGCTTCAATCGTGGCATTGTCCGCCTCGCCCTTCCGCATGGCAAAAAGAGCCCAGACAAAAGGATAATTCGCCATCTCAAACCATTCTTGACCCAGATCAAGCAGTACAGGATCAGTATGGGCCTCCGCGTCCCCCCCATCCTCGACGGATAGAATCTCATAATTCTGCATTTCTGCAGGCATTTCGTCCTGTTGGCTGAGCGTTGCGCCTATTGCGTAGTGCTCCTTCAAGACAATGGCGGACAGAAGCGCGGAAAGCTTGCCATCTTCGGTATGAATGATCTTGAGCGATTTCGTGCTCAGCCCCGTTTCGACCTTTAACCAGGCGAAGGGATTGTTCCACGATGATATGGCGACCGCCGGTAAGAGATCGAAATCGTCGGAGGAAGAGAATGCAACGTCCGTCGGGATCAGGGCCACATCGGCGAGCCCCGACTTCAGGTCTGCCAGGACTTCATCTCTCGTTGCGCTCGACACGGATTCGCCGAACACGTTCTTCAGCCCCTCAAGAACGGGGGCCGTCACGGGGTTATTCCAAATCGTTAATCGCATTCTGGAAGATCGTAATCTTTTTTTGCCAATATCATTCGGGCCGTCGGCGATAATTCGCCGACGGCCCGAAAATCACACTTTTAATATCGTCAATATCATCAAAAACGCCGACAGTCTCTCCGCACCACACGTGATCGCGGGGTACATCGCCCCATGCACGGGCAAACTAGCACGGAGTAGATCCTCTAGCGACGGCGTTCCTTGATGCGAGCAGCCTTTCCTCGGCGATCGCGAAGGTAGTACAGCTTGGCGCGACGAACGCTGCCATGCCGGATCACTTCAATTTTGGCCAGTTTTGGCGAATACAGCGGAAACACCCGCTCAACACCAACACCGTTCGAGACCTTTCGGACCATGAAAGTTCTCCGCGCACCAGAGCCCTTAAACGCAATTACCACTCCCTGATATTGCTGAATACGTTCTTTGTCACCTTCGACGACACGTACGTGCACGTTTACAGTGTCTCCAGAATCAAATTCAGGAAGATTATCGTGCGTTTGTGACGCTTCAATCAAGTTCATCAAATCGGTCGCCATTGCGTACCTCTCTCAATCAATAAGTTGTTATCAAATCAAATCGTCAGTCGGATTGCTCCCTCTCCTCTCCTGCGAGAAGATCGGGGCGTCGCTGCCTGGTTTTTCGTATCCGCTCTTCATCTCTCCACTCATCTATGCGTCGATGATCCCCGGATGTCAAGACTTCCGGGACGAGCATTGCTCGAAAATCTGCTGGCCTTGTATAGACCGGCGCGTCGAGCAGACCATCCTGAAAAGAGTCCGTCAGCGCTGATGATGAGTCACCCAGAACGCCGGGTAGTAATCGAGCAATCGCGTCAACAAGAACCATTGCGGGTAGTTCCCCTCCACTGAGGACGTAATCTCCAATGGAATATTCCCTTGTGATCAACGTATCCCGAACCCGTTGATCTACCCCTTTATAATGACCTGCAAGGAGTACCAATCTCTTTTTCATGGAGAGCTCATTGGCGGCGGCTTGAGTAAACAATTCACCATCCGGTGTCAGAAAGACAATCTCATCGATTGCCTCTCCAGACTCCTTGAGCTCTTCAATACAAGCAAAAATGGGTTCCGGCTTCAGTACCATCCCGGCTCCTCCGCCAAATGGATAGTCATCCACTTTGCGATGTTTATCCGTGGCGTAAGTGCGAAGATCATGAATACGGAGATCCAGTAACCCCTTGACCTGAGCCCGCCCCGGAATGCTTGTTTCCAGAGGGCCCTTGACGATGTCCGGCAATGCTGTTACTAAATCAATACGCATGGCGTTTCGCGACGAACTAGAGCAACCCCTCAACAGGATCGATCACGACGTGTCTTGATTTTAAATCCAGTTCCACGATGAATTCCTCCACCATGGGGATCATTACCTCGCCACCCGATTGCTTTCGGATCAGCATGATATTCTGGCCTTTGCCCTCGATTACATCGATGACCGTTCCTAGATCGGAATCTTCTTTGGTCGAGACCGAAAGCCCCACGAGCTCACTGAAATAAAATTCGCCCTCTTCGAGAGGAGGCAAATCTTGTTCATCTGCAAAGACCCTCAGTTTATTGAGTTTCTCTGCAGCTTCGCGACTCGTGATGCCGACGAGTTCCAACAGTACGGTAATGCCGTATTTGGAGGTCTGCAACCTGACTGACAATATGTCAAAGGACGATGTCGATGCTTCATCAGCACCTACATATATCGTTTTCAGTAGCTGAAAACGTTCAGGATCATCCGTTTCCGGTGCAACCTTGAGTTCACCCATCAGTCCGTGCGGTCGCACGATGCGACCCATCTCTCGAAGGGTCTCAGGGCTCTTCATGACGTTACCGGAATGAATAATCAGGAATCTTTTTTCGAGTCTCCGTCTTCTTCGGCAGATGCCTCGGCCTCGGGAGCAGCTTCTTCGGCTGGAGCCTCTTCGGCCGCCGGAGCTTCTGCTTCCTCGGCTGGAGCCTCTTCGGCCGCCGGAGCTTCTGCTTCCTTGGCTGGAGCCTCTT
>CALBJU010000260.1 GCA_937893205.1 uncultured Bacteroidota bacterium | reverse complement strand
CGGCCGGGGACTTTGCACATCACCGTTGGTAAACCGATCGCGATCGACGGATGGACCCGATCCGATATTCCTCGTCTCATGGAAGAGGTCCGCATTGCGATGCAGTCGGAGCTCGATGCATGGAGCAGGACTGATCAGCCTTCCGTAGCTTTGTCAGCCTCAAGTCTCGCTAAATCACTGCTGCCAGAACAGGATATTGAACAAGAAATCTAAACGTCGATCCCGTCAGAGTAGCCCGATTACAGCACCTTCCTGGCATGGCATGTGGGACCGTTTGTCAGACAGAAATCAGCACCTGGTCAGTCTGACAGTCTTGCTGATTCTATCGGTCACTTTTTTTGCTCCCATTCACTTTTCGAGCAAACAGCTGGTGGCCGGTGACACCGTCCAGTGGAGAGCCATGGCGCAATCCATGATTGAGCACGAAGAGGAATCTGGTGAGGCGTCCTATTGGGCGGGTCGAGTCTTCGCCGGTATGCCGGGCTACATGATCTCTCCGGAGTTGAGTATTCCTCAGGTCGATACGCTCATGCGAGAACTCAGGAAGCTGGCCTGGCCGACCTCGCACATGATGTTGCTATTCGCGGGCATGTATCTGCTGGCCTGGTACTTGACGCGGGAGTCCCTGGCCTCCGTGCTTGCGGCCGTGACCTACGGATTTACGACGTACATCCCGGTAATTCTGGCGGCCGGTCACAATTCGAAGTTCATCGCGCTGGCCTGGGCTCCCTGGATGCTACTCGCTTTCATTCACGCCATGAGAAAGCGATCCGTCGTGTCAGGATTGTTATTCGCGGTGGCGTTGGCAGCAAATCTGCGGGCAGGACATGTACAAATAACGTACTACGTCACGTTCATTGCTGGTATCTGGTGGCTGGTTGAGGGCGTGCACGCATATCGCACCGACACTACACTCGCCTTCCTCAAGTCGACCGGGATGTTAATAATCGGTTCCGTTCTGGGATTGATGATGGTGGCGCAGCCCTATCTGGCTCACGCGGAATTGACGCCGTTCACTACCCGCGGCTCCGCCGTGGGCGGAGCCGCGGGTGGGATGGCATGGGAATATGCCATGGCCTGGAGCCAGGGAATTGGAGAGATGCTGACCTTGCTGATCGCCGACGCATACGGGGGCGCGAGTCCGACGTACTGGGGGGGCAAGACCTTCACGGGCGGGCCTCACCATTTAGGGGCACTGGCCATTATGATGTCCTTCGTTGCAATCTGGAAGGTCCGTGATCAGACGACGCTGGCATTAGTGATCAGCGCCGTGCTGATCGTGATCTTCGCTCTTGGGGAAAACCTGGCCATTGTGAATCGGGTAATGTTCGATTATTTCCCACTCTTCTCCGCATTTCGGGTGCCTGAAACGTGGCTCAGTGTTCTTGCATTGGTAGCCGCGCTCCTAGGTGCTCGCGGGCTGGTTTCCATCCGCCGAAAACAGAATGAAGAGAGCGTGCTATCGCGTCAACCATGGCTAGCGACTGGAGGTGGCCTTGCGGTATTTCTCGTAATTCTGCTTGTATTTGGAACGTCAATCATGGGCTTTGAGCAGCCTTTCGAACGGGGCACTCTGGTCTCACAGATTCGGGCTCAGAATCCCGCTATATCTACCTCCGACCCACGAGTCGTCTCCTTCATTGATTCGGAACTGACCACTCGCGTGGAGGAGCGGGTCGATCGTTTTCAGGCCGATGCAGGGCGAGCGTTGGCCGTACTACTGCTGGGAGGGCTGTTCCTGTATCTCTATTACCGACGAATAATTCCCTACTGGCTGCTGGCTTGTCTCATTGTCTTGATAGTGGCAGTTGACCTGATGGGGGTAGGTCGAAGGCATGTTCGCGAGGAAGTTCTTTCAGAAGTACGCCAGGTACAGAATCGCGTGCCGCGATATCCGTTTGATGATTTTCTTCTCGGCCAGAAGGAAATTCTGGGTGGGGAAGGTGCATTCCGGGTGCTATCGCTTGAAAATGGACTGCACCCCACAAAAAACGCTCGGCCCTCGTACTTCCATGAGTCGTTAGGGGGATATTCAGGCGCCAAATTGCGCGTGTACCAGGATTTTCTGGATAATATTCTCTTTTCATCCGGAGCATCGGGGCTTAACAGCGCCGCCATGAACATGACGAACGTCCGGTACCTCGTAGCCAATCGAGCAATTCCTGGATATGATCTGGTTTTTCAGGATGATCGAACCGATGTGTCGGTTTTCGAAAACCCGGATGTACTTCAGCGCGCGTTTCTGGTGGAGAACGTGACGTTGGTTGCGGATGCACAGACGGCCTGGGGGCTGCTGAACAGTCCCGATTTCAATCCCGCTCGCGAAGCGCTCATCTACGATGCCGACTCGCTTCCCGGGGAAGTTCTATCCTCACATGAGCCTGATTCCACCTCAGTTCTTTCGGTCGTCACCGAATCCTATCAGGCCGAAGACATGACCTTTCGGGT
>CALBJU010000259.1 GCA_937893205.1 uncultured Bacteroidota bacterium | reverse complement strand
CGACTTTGAATTGCCTTAATCGGCTCTATCCTGGCGGCATATCCTGCAGGAATCCAGGAAGAGATCGTGCAGAGCGCCAAGGTTATCGCAGCGACGAGCACGAAATCAACCACACTCAGATCGATTGGTGCCGTATTCATGTAATAGGCCTCGGCTGGAAGAGGAATAATTTCGTAGCGGATCTGAAGAAGAGCTAATCCGAGGGCAAGCGTTTCCCCTATGACTACACCGGCTGCGCCAATGAAGAGACCAAGCCGTACGAAAATGCGCCGTCGCAGAGAGGCTGTGGCTCCAAAACTGGCCAGAACTCCCATTTCTCTATTCTTTTCGAGAATGATCATGAGGAGCGTGCCAATGATATTCACAGCAGCGACGAAGACAATGATGGAAATCACGAGCGGAATAATGCTTTCCTGTAGCCTGACCCAGGCAAAAAGGCTGCGGTACACGTCCGTGATGGGTCTGGCGATTGCTGGAAATTCCAACATGGCGTCTATCTGGTCCGCCGCCGCAGTGTAATCCATTCCTTCCTCCACACGCACGTCGAGTCGGGTCAGCTGCCCGGGAGCGTAATCGAGCAAGTCTGCGGCTTCCTGAAGATCTACAAACACATACAGTTCGTCAAAATTTGCGAGTGAGGTTTCGTAGATGCCAGTGACTTCAAACTGAGCCAACTTTGGAGATGTATAGAGCGAACTACCCCCTGCAGTTTGCACCGAAAATGCAGTGACAATATCCCCTACCCCCGTTCCGATGGATCTGGCGAGCGCTTCACCGATGACAACTCCTGCCTTTCGCTCATTGGACGGCGCAAGATCTGCCGTACCCTCTAGAAGCGCAGATGCGATGTAGTCCGGTACCTGGTCCGTTCCCCAGATAGACACACCGTCAATGTCGCTAGATGATCGCCTGAGTAACACGAACTCTTGAATTACGGGCGATACGCTGGTGACAAAAGACAGGTTCGCAATATCAACGGTGTATGATTCGGTGTCAGCCAGGGGCGCGTCACGCATGCTTTCGATCTGAACATGAGCTCCAAATCCGATCACCTTTGATTGGATTTCGCCACTGAAGCCACGCACAATAGAAAGCGCAAGGATCAGAGCAGAAACACCCACGGCTACTCCAGACACCGATATGTACGTAATAAGTCGCAAAAACCTGCGGCCTTCGGATCTGCCCTCTGCTCCTCTCAGATAACGGCGCGCAATAAACGATTCGAAGCTGAAAGACACGATACTAATCGAAGAAATCGAAGTGGGTGACGAGAGTGCGAAGGCAGGTGTTGACGCCAATCCTCGCGCAAGGATCCGCTCAACGATTTACTGGGTGGGTAACAAACACGAGCTGCCTCCGGACAAGTCCGGAGGCAGCTCGTTGAACAAACCACGTTTTGATTCCGAAGAATCTAGACGAGTATTCCTTCCATAGCGACATTGCCATTAAGATCAATGTCTATGAAATGATAGGGTGGCCAAGGACCGCTGACTTCGATCTGAATTCCGAATGCCTCAAATTCTGTAGCAATTTTCGTTGTCTGCATCTTGAACTGTAATTCTCCCGAAATGGGCACGAGATACGTTGCGTTCAGAATGCTGACTTCATTTTCTGCGGTCAAATCGACTGGAGCGTCAGAGCGAACAGCTTCGCTGGCGCACTTTTGAAGCTCTCCATGAATTCGGGCACTGATATTCGCCACGAGAGCATCCGATGAGTTGGCATCCTTGCTGATTTCTGACTTTAGAAAACTCGCAACTCCCTCCGATATTCCATTTAAGGAGTTGTCGAAATCAACATCCTTCTTTTCCATCTGCGCTTTAAGAATGGACACATCGCAACCAATCCTGACTCCAAACTCACTTCGGTCTTTCAGCCTTATAAGGGCTTCTGAGAGTGCGTTTTCGTTCTCGGAAATGAATGTTTTTACGTCCGTTGGATTGGAGTAGACACATCCAAATCTAAATGGAATTATTGTCATCACCCATTTGGCCTCAGACAGTATCTTGACCTTACTCCCATAAAGTGGACAGATAGTTAAGCGTACTTTGCATCATCAAGA
>CALBJU010000258.1 GCA_937893205.1 uncultured Bacteroidota bacterium | reverse complement strand
CTCTACAAAACGATCGATGGTGGTGTTACCTGGAAGCATCTGGGACTCGAAGATTCCCGCAACATCCATCGCATTATTCTGGACCCAAACAACCCTGACGTAGCCCTGATAGGGGTTCAGGGCCCTGCGTGGGGAGAAACTGAGGACCGCGGAGTGTTTCGCACCACCGATGGTGGCAAAATCCTCGAAAAAGTCCTCTACATCAATGAGAAAACGGGCATTGGCGACATGGTCGTTGACCCGTCAAATCCCAATCATGTACTCGCCGCGATGTGGGAATTCCGTCGCTGGCCATGGTTCTTCAAATCGGGTGGTGAAGGATCGGGACTACACGAAAGTTGGGATGGTGGCCAGACGTGGACCGAACTCACTGATGATGATGGCCTTCCGAAAGGTGAGTTGGGGCGCATGGGACTGGCGTTTGCCCACAATGAACCCGATGTCGTATACGCCCTGATCGAGGCGAAGAAAAACGCGCTTTATCGCTCCGACGACGGGGGAAAGAAATGGAAGATGATCAACGATGACGATGGCGTAAACAGTCGCCCATTTTATTACGCAGATATCTACGTCGATCCGGAAAATGAAAACCGCATTTACAGGATCGCCACCGCCGTGCACGTCTCCGAAGACGGAGGGAAATCCTTCAGACAGTGGCAACCTGGGTATGCCTCGAACGGAATCCATCCGGATCATCACGCCTTCTGGGTTTCTCCCACTGACCCTGACTTTATCATGGAAGGCAACGACGGGGGCATATCCATAACGCGCGATAAGGGTGGTTCGTGGAGATTTGTCGAGAATCTACCAGTCGCTCAGTTCTACCACATCAATGTCGACAATGAATTCCCCTACAATGTCATGGGAGGCATGCAGGACAATGGGTCATGGATCGGCCCTGCCTATCTCTGGCGCTCCGGCGGAATTCGCAACTCTTACTGGCAGGAAATCGCTTTTGGGGACGGATTCGACGTCTCGCCCGACCCTGACGATTCACGCTACGGGTACGCCATGAGTCAGGGTGGCAGCATCAGCCGTTTTGACAAAGAGACCGGCAACAGTTCTCGTATCAAACCGCTGCATCCAGATCCTGACGTATTTCTGCGATTCAACTGGGATGCAGCCTTCGCTCAGGACCCTCATGACAGCGCGACCATCTATTACGGAAGCCAGTTTGTTCACAAGTCTGAAAACAAGGGCCAGAGCTGGGTAGTCATTTCTCCCGACTTGACCACCAATGATCCCGAAAAGCAGAAGCAATCGATATCGGGTGGATTGACGTACGACGCTACTCAGGCGGAAAACAATACGACCATTGTGTCCATCGGAGTCAGCCCGGTGGTAGAAGGGATATTGTGGGTTGGGACCGACGACGGCAACATCCAACTGAGCCGTGATGGAGGAGGATCGTGGACAGAAGTTGGCTCACGGATAAAGGGCGTCGCCGATGAGTCCTGGATCACACAGATCAAGCCCTCGCCGTACAACGCGGCCGAAGCGGTTGCCGTCTACGACGATCACCGTCAGAATAATTGGGAGCCCTATGTCTACCGCACAAGAGACTGGGGACGAACCTGGGAACGCATGGTTGACGCCGATGACGTCTACGGATTTGCGCTTTCCTTCATCCAGGATCCTGTAGAACCCAACTTGATGTTCATCGGCACAGAATTCGGTCTCTACGTCTCGATTGACGAAGGTTCTGAATGGACGAAGTGGACGCAAGGGTATCCGACGGCATCCACTCGGGACCTTGCCATTCAGGAAAGAGAGGTCGATCTGGTTATCGGGACATTTGGGCGCAGCGCATGGGTCTTGGACGACATCAGGCCGCTCAGAGAACTGGCTGCGAACGGTGTTTCACTTCTCGAGGAAGCGGTACACGTATTTTCCACCCCGACCGCGTATCAGGCGTCGAACATTCAGGCCGAAGGGACGCGCTTCAGAGGAGACGCCATCTACTCGGGACAGAACCGGCCTACTGGAGCGAGAATTACGTATTCGATCAATCCTGACGAATACGAGGAAGCCGAAGACGATGACGAGGAGGGAGAGGGCGATCACGACGACGATGGTGATCACGACGATGAGGACGACGATGATGATGGCGACGACGATGATGATGGCGACGACGATGATGAT
>CALBJU010000257.1 GCA_937893205.1 uncultured Bacteroidota bacterium | reverse complement strand
ACGCCAATCGGGTCACGCATAGGCGCGATTGATGGCGCGGGCGGCGAGCAACTCGAATTTGGCCTCGGTTATGATCACAATTTTGTTCTTTCGGACATGGGCGAGGGCATGAAACTCGCCGCCCGCGTGCGCGACCCCGAAAGTGGCCGCGTCATGGAGGTGCACACAGAGGAGCCTGGCATACAGTTTTATTCCGGCAACTTCCTGGATAGCTCGCTCATTGGGAAAGACGGGAATGTCTACGAATACCGATCAGGATTCTGTCTCGAAACGCAGCATTTCCCCGATTCTCCCAACAAAACAGCCTTTCCCTCAACCATTTTACGCCCCGGAGAGACGTACGAGACCAAAACCATCTACGCATTCAAGACGGATACTGACGCTTAGACGTCCGGCGCGAATCCTGCGTTCGATTTCCAATTGCCTTTTCCTAGTTGGTGAGCGATCATGGGATTTCTCCCATCGAAAGAGCACATGAGCCTACAGGCCATCCTTTTTGATCTTGACGGTTTACTCGTCGACAGTGAGCCTGCTTGGTATAGAGCCCGCACGGAATTGGCGAGGTCCTACAATGCCGTCTGGACGCAAGAAGATCAAATTGCGCAAGCTGGTGTGCACACCCAGGTTTGGGTTGAAAACGTTCGTAAGTGTTTAGGGAATGTGTTGACTGCGTCGGCAGTTCAAGAAGAGATTGTCTCCAGAATGGAGGCCTACTACCTGGCGGGCGAGGTTGATCTCATGCCGGGTGCGAATGAAGCGCTTCAAACGTGTTCTCTTTTATACAGGGTCGCCCTGGCCTCCGGATCGCCGATGCGGCTCATCAGTGCCGCCATCACAGGAGCAGGATGGAGTTCAGTTTTTGAAGAAGTCATATCGAGTGACCACGTGCCACGTGGAAAACCCGCCCCGGACGTATATGTTGAGGTGTTGCGACGGCTGGGAGTTCCGCCCAAAGATTCATGTGTGGTGGAGGATTCTGGCGCAGGCATTAAAGCAGGAATATCCGCGGGATCGATAGTCGTTGCCGTTCCGGCAGAGGCGACCCACCCAGGTGAGAAAGTCCTCGCGCAGGCGGATCACGTAATACCGACTCTTCATGATCTCGCATTGATTTTGGAATCGATCAACACCTAAGTTCTCAGGCCTCCGCGTTTCTGCCAGTAATAGTCATCAACCTCATTGAACATGTGCTCTGATTCTCTGGCTTACACGCTGGCCATTCTTTCGTGGGCACTGTTGCTCATCGCTCCACAAGAAGCGCATGCACAGGTGGGTGAAAACAACCGCGCTTTCACGGTTTACTTCCTGGGTGAATTGGACCTGCAGCTCGAAGACGCCACCCAAAAGGTGATCAGTCTGCGCGCTCGGGATAACGGCTTTGACTATGCGCCTGGGGAATGGATGGTCGAGCGCGCAGACAGCGGCTTTTACCATCTTGGGGACCTAACGCTTCAGACCCGAATACAGGGATCGCAGTGGGCGGACTACTCGTCGGCGCATTCTCGCGTAGCCCCCGAATTGCTGCCCGCCGCAGAAGGCGTCCTGGCAGCAGCAGATATATCGGCCGTGTTCGAAGGAAGCGGCCTGCGTATTCGCCGATATTGGGAAACATTGCGTGGCTCGCTCGGGCTTCGGTTCGAACTCATGAACAGCAGTACTCAGGCCATCGAAATCGGCGCCCTCGGAATTCCCATGGTGTTCAATAACATCATGCACCAACGATCTCTCGACAAGGCCCACACCGTAAATTCGTTTCACGACCCCTATATCGGCCTTGACGCTGGATACGTCCAAGTCATACGGCTCGACGGAAAGGGGCCAGTATTGCTCGTCACCCCTCAATCGAATACACCTTTCGAAGCGTGGCGCCCACTGCTTGATGACCGGACGCTTCGAGGCATCACCCATGAAGGTTTTTACGAGTGGATGCCTCACAGTCTTTCTTACGCTGAAAGCGAGTGGGTTGACGCCTTGCCGTGGAACGAACCAACCTCTTACCTCCTGCAACCTGGGGAAGAGCGTAGCTACGGCTTGCGGTTCAGTCTCGCAGAAGATGTTCGCCATATAGAAGATGAGCTTGCCAGGCAGCAACTGCCCGTGGCGGTCGGTCTGCCTGGATATGTTCTACCACAGGATTCAGCGTCTAGTTTGTTTCTCTCGTCACGATCTCCGGTAAAAGAGATAGAAGTCGATCCGGAAGGTGCGCTCTTGATTTCCAGAGCGGCTCTGGACTCGGACAAGTGGCAGGCATACGATGTAGCTGGCCTGCAGTGGGGTCGTGCTAGGGTAACCCTGACCTATGAAGATGATCGCGAGCAAACCGTACACTACAAAGTGATCAAGCCGGCCGCGGATGTTGTGAATGATATGGGTCGCTTTCTAACTACAAAACAATGGTTTGATGACGCAAACGACCCGTTTGGCAGAGCCCCATCAGTTATAAGCTATGACTGGACCGCACAAGAACAGGTGACGCAGGACAATAGAGTATGGATAGCAGGATTGGGAGACGAAGGCGGATCGGGGGCCTGGCTCACAGCGGCCATGAAACAGCATATTCAACCGAACCTCGAAGAGATCCAAAAAATGGAACGATTCGTGGACGAGACACTCTGGGGAGGACTGCAATACAGCGATGGTGCACTAAAATATGGAGTTCGAAAAAGCCTCTTTTATTATGCGCCAGATGACTTTCCAGAAGGCACTTACAGTGAAGACGTGCCGTATGGTGGTTGGGAAAGCTGGAGCCAGGAACACGCAAAAACAGTGGGCAGATCTTTCAACTATCCTCATGTTGCAGCGCTTTACTGGACCATGTATCGCCTTGCTCGAAACAATGTGGGTCTGGTCAATGCCCACGACTGGGCTTGGTATCTCGAGAAAGCATATGCAACGAGCGAGGCGATGGTTCGCCTTGCGCCGGAGTATGCCGAGTTCGGTCAAATGGAGGGAACGGTGTTTCTTCGCATCCTGGAAGATCTTCAGCACGAAGAGTGGACGGAGCAGGCCGAGACGCTTGAATCTTCGATGCTTGAACGCGCCCTGGTTTGGCAAGGGCTGAGATACCCCTTCGGTAGTGAAATGCCGTGGGATTCTACCGGCCAGGAGGAAGTTTACGCCTGGACCCGCCATTTCGGGTTTGATGAAAAGGCAGACATCACACTAAACGCGATTCTGGCTTACATGCCTGCTGTTCCTCACTGGGGATACAACGGTAGCGCTCGTCGATATTGGGATTTCTGGTATGCCGGCCACCCGGCAACGTCCAGGCTGGAAAGACAGCTTCATCACTATGGATCGGCCATGAACGCCATTCCGGTACTGACTGAATTTCGGGATCATCCAGGTGACTTTCATCTTCTGCGCATCGGCTATGCGGGGATGATGGGTGCGCTGGCCAACGTGACGCAGGAGGGGTTCGCCCCGGCCGCATTTCACGCCTACCCATCGACGTTGGCAATAGATGGATATTCTGGTGACTATGGGTCAGGATTTCTTGGCCATGCCATTAACACGGCGTCATACCTTGTTCGACACGAGGAATTTGGTTGGATCGGCTTTGGTGCAACCTTGAACGAGCAGAATGGTGTTGTCACAATGCGACCCACCGACTCGGCGCGGATGCGCCTGTACGTCGCTCCGGCTGGGGCTTGGATAGAACTTGATGCAGGCAAGATCGAAGCGCTTACCTATCACCCGGATTCGGGTGAGATTTCTCTTGAACTCGCCGCCGCCAGTGAGTCGACGCCGAAGGCCCGAATCAGAATAACTACTCCCGGATCAACGTTCGGATATGTACCCGCTATCGACCTTCAAAAAGAACGTGGCGCATGGATGGTTGATCTACGCGCCACATCGCAAGTCAGCTTCGTGCCAGTAGAGGACTGAAAAGCTTACTGCCCGTAATACGCATCCTTACCGTGTTTGCGCTGCCAGTGTTTTTCGATCAGACTCTTTTTTAGGGGCGAAACGTTGGGATCGATGCCTTCGGTCAGCATCGCCATGCGAGCGATTTCCTCGAGGACCACGCTGTGATAGACCGCTTTCTGAGGTGAGGTCCCCCAGGTAAAAGGACCGTGGCCCCCGACCAAGACCATCTCGACCTCGGAAGGTGAGAGGCTGGCTCGCCGGAAGTGTTCCACGATCTGATTACCGGTCTCGATTTCATAGTCGCCTTCAATTCGCTCGTCGGCCATGAGGTCGGTACACGGTACAGCGCATGTCAAGTGATCTGCGTGAGTGGTGCCATAAACTGGAATCTCACGTAGGGCCTGCGCCCATGCCACGGCATGCGTCGAGTGTGTATGTGCGATCGAATGCACACCGGTAAAGTTCTGGTAAAGGACCGCATGTGTGTTCGTGTCGGATGAAGGCCTGAGGTCTCCGTGAATGACGTTCAGCTCTAGGTCAACGATCACGATCTGATCCACTGTCAGCGATAAATAATCCACCCCCGACGGCTTAATTGCGAAGACACGCTTATCCGGATCGAAGACGCTTGCGTTTCCAAAGGTGGCAACGACCAGGCCGGCTTGGTTTAAAGCCAGATTGGCTTCTAAGGCCGCTTGCTGAAGTTGTTGGTATTTAGATGAGGGTGACGGCAAAGGGGGCAATGAAGGCAATAGTGGCGGTGGAGAAGAATGTGGAATTGGATTTGAAACGTTTCAGGTTATTAATATACTGCGTTCAGCAGGCGCGACGCCAGACGGATAATCGCGTTTTTAAGTCACATTTGCCACTTAAAAGGCACCCACAGGTCATTGAGAGGCATTTTGCCATGGTTCGACGAATTCCATTTTTATTTATTGTGATCTTCCTGGGCTTTTTGGCCAATAGCCCCGCAGTCATTGCTCAGCCCTGGACGGGTGGAAATACTCGCGCGGTTGCCGAAAATGTGGTAGAGCCAGCCGTCTACGCGTTTCCCCTTTCGGATGTCAGGTTGTTGGAAGGGCCATTTTTGCAGGCGATGAAGAAAGATGCAGAGTACCTCTACTCGCTCGACGCAGATCGGCTGTTGTATGGCTTCTTCACTGAATCCGGCCTCGAGCCCAAGGGAGAAGAATATGCCGGTTGGGAGAGGGACGGCCTTGGAGGCCACACGCTGGGCCACTACCTCTCGGCTACATCCATGTATTATGCGGCCTCTGGTGATGCTGAAATCCTGCCCCGCATCGAGTATATCATCTCTGAAATGGCCTCCGTTCAAGAGGCCCGAGGCGATGGGTATGTCGCGGCCATTCCGGATGGCGACGAATTGTGGGCCAAGGTCCGTGATCGGGATATCACGACCTCTGGGTTTCGCCTAAATGGCGTGTGGGCTCCCTGGTATACGCTTCACAAGCAATTTGCAGGCCTCCTCGACGCCTACTGGAATACAGGTAACACACAAGCGCTGGCAGTTGCGAAACGGTTGGGAGATTGGGCCATTGCAACCACAGCGGCGCTCGACGATGCGGACTGGCAGAATATGATGGTCTGTGAGTATGGTGGAATGAATGAGGCGTTGGCCAACCTCTACGGAGTTACGGGGGATGATCGGTTTCTGGTGCTGAGCCGAAAATTCCATGACACCCGCGTATTACACCCACTGGCGGAAGGAATTCCTGATCTCACAGGGCTACATGCCAATACCCAGATTCCCAAAATCATCGGTGTAGCGCGGCAATATGAGTTGATAGGAGACGATTCTCTCAAGACCATCGCCGACTTTTTCTGGGAGCAGATGGTGGATGATCATTCGTATGTGATCGGGGGAAACAGCATGGGTGAGTTTCTCGATCAACCCGGGAAGTTGAGTGACCGAATCGACGCGACAACGGCGGAAACGTGCAACACGTATAACATGCTTCGCCTGACCCGGCACCTTTTTACTCTTGAGCCGAAGGCGCGCTACGCAGAATATTATGAGCGCGCCCTCTACAATCACATCCTGGCGTCTCAGGATCCTGATTCCGGAATGTTTACCTACTACATGTCGCTCAAACCAGGCCACTATAAAACGTACTCAACGCCTGAGGGAGCTTTCTGGTGTTGTGTGGGGTCTGGCATGGAAAACCACGTTCGCTATGGCGAGGCGATATATTTCCACAACGACGAAAACCTCTATGTGAATCTGTTTTCTCCCTCCGTCCTGACATGGCGGGATAAATCTCTCACATTGACGCAAGAAACCCGTTTCCCAGATGAAAACACCTCACGCTTCATCGTATCGGCTAGTGAGCCCACGGCATTCACACTTCACCTGAGGCATCCCTCATGGTCAGAAGTGGCGCCCGTCGTTCAGATAAATGGAGAAGCGATCTCGATTCAGAGCACGAAAGGCTCTTACCTGGCTATCAATAGAACATTTTCAGACGGTGATGTCATCGAAATCGCTCTGGATATGCGTCTTCGATTGGAATCGATGCCGGACAATCCCGACCGCGTAGCAATCATGATGGGCCCGATTGTCCTCGGGGGTACACTCGGTACGGAAGGCATGCCCGAAGGCGGCCCGTTTTCAGACAGTGACACAGCCTTCATCGAAGAGCCCACGCCTGACGTGCCGGTCTTGGTTGCCGATCGAGGAGCGCTTTCTGACTGGATTCAGCCTCTCGCAGGCGATCCATTGACGTTTCATACGATAGGTGCCGGGCGCCCAAACGACATCGTTTTGAAACCGTTTTATCGTATTCACCGCGAGCGCTACAGCATCTATTGGGATCTGTTCGATGAAGAAGGTTGGGCGCAGCAGCAGGAAGCTTATCAGGCCGCGCGCGCCGCGCAACGCGCCATAGATGAGGCAACAACCGAGGTTGTCCGATTAGGCATCATGTTGGTTGAAGAGGAGCACTCCTTTACTGAAGAAAAGTCTACGGTTGGCGTGGCGTTCGGTAAGAAATTCAGAGAAGCGACCCCAGGTGGTTGGTTTGAATTTGACATTGCTATCGCACCTGAGTCAAAGAATGAACTTAGCTGTACGTTTTGGGGTGGGGATCGTGAGAATCGAGAATTCGACATTCTGGCCGATGGCGAGCTCATCGCCACCCAAACCCTCGACAACGCTCACCCGGGCGAGTTTTTCAGCGAGCGATATGTACTGTCGGAATCTCTAACTACCGGCAAGGACTCCATAAGGCTTCGATTCGAGGCCTCAGGCAGCAACAGGGTCGGACGCGTGTTCGAGTGCCGCACACTTTCGGATCTATAACCCGATGCGTCGCACTACTATCAAAGATGTTGCCTCGCAGGCGGGGGTATCTATTGGCACTGTTTCAGCGGTGCTCAATGGTCGCGACTCGGTCAATTCGCTGACGAAAGTTCGTGTTCTCGAAGTCATTGAGGAGTTGAATTACCGTCCCGTTGAAGCGGCGCGCCGGCGACTGGGTACGCCACGCGAAAAAACACTGGGATTTGTGGTGAAGGAAATCCACAACCCCTACTTCGCCGACATCATCGTAGGAGCCCAGGAAGAAGCGTTGCGGAGAGGATATCGGCTCATCGTAATGAGTTCAGAAAAGATATTTGAACACGAAGTCGATGCCATCCGAGTGCTCGTGGAAAAAGATATCGACGCCTTGATCATCAATCCGCTTCTTGCAGCAGATGGACGGACAGACCAATTCGACAGGCTCATCGCAAATAACATCCCCTTTGTGATGATAGAGGGTCTCACCGACGGACCACGCGCCTCCACCGTGGACATTGACAACGAGAGGGGAGCAGCAACAGCCACACGCTACCTCCTTGATTCGGGTCATCAAAAGATCGCCCATCTCGAAGGCCCTGCCTACTCTCAGCATGCTGTTGAGCGAAGGGCAGGCGTCCTATCGGAAGCACCGGAAGCCATCATTTTTCCGGCAGGAGCTACATTGAAAGAAGGGTATCACGCGGTACTGGAGCTTCTCAAAATTGAGCAACCGGATGCCATCTTGTGCTACAACGACCTTGTCGCGATCGGAGCCATGCGGGGCCTTGGTGAGCTTGAACTTCGTGTTCCTGAAGACGTGTCCGTCGTGGGATTCGACGACATCGAAATATCCTCATTTCTTTCTGTTCCGCTTACGACAGTGGGCGTTCCTCGACGAGAAATTGGTCGCCAGGCGGCAGCCATTGCCGTTCACGAGATCGAAGGCCCACGCGGCACGCCTCCCGAAAGAGTGTTGCTCGAAGCTGAACTGGTATTGCGGGCATCCACTACAAATCGAAGATGAACTAAAAAAACTGCTATGAACACTTCCATCAGACCAATCACTCTGGGTGTCATCGTAGGGAATCGGGGATTTTTCCCCAACCACCTATGCCTTGCTGGGCGTAAACAGATTGTGGCCGTTCTAGATGAACTCGGGATAAACGCAGTCATCATCGATGAAAATGCCACTTCCAACGGAGCGATCGAAAGCCTACAGGAAGCGCGCCAGTGCGCGGACCTATTCAAGTCGCGCCGAGATGATATCGACGGTATTCTGGTGACGCTTCCAAATTTTGGAGACGAACGTGCCATCGCAAACGTATTGCGTTTTGCCGGTCTCGACGTCCCCGTATTGGTTCATGCCTTCAAGGATGAGACCATGAAAATGTCGATCGCCAATCGTCGAGATAGCTTCTGTGGCAAAATGTCTGCATGCAATAATTTGCGTCAGTACGGTATCAAGTTCTCGCTCACGAGGGAACACACCATGGATCCGAAATCCGAGGAGTTCAAGGAAGACTTGACCAGATTCGCGTCAGTCTGTCGGGTGGTCGGTTCGATCAAAGGAGCGCGTTTCGGCCAGATCGGAGCGAGGCCGGCGGCTTTCAATACCGTTCGTTTCAGTGAGAAGCTTCTCGAGCGATCCGGGATTAGCGTCGAGACACTCGACCTTTCCGAGTTGCTGGGCTGGATCCGAAAAATGACGGACTCGGACGCACCGGTGAAGAGCAAGCTGCAGGAAATCCAGGCTTATACGGACACGAGCCGAGTTCCTGTTGACAAATTGATGTTGCAAGCAAAACTGGCGGTTGCCATCGATCGATTTGTTACGGACAATGAATTGGATGCTACTGCCATCCAGTGTTGGACGGCCATGCAGGAATACTATGGCGTCGTGCCGTGCACGTGCATGAGTATGTTGAGCAATGACCTTAAAGCGAGTGCCTGCGAGGCCGACATCGCGGGAGTACTCAGCATGTTCGCGCTTCAGCAGGCAGCCGTGAAGCCCGCCGCGCTGCTTGATTGGAACAACAATTTCGGTGACGATCCAAATAAAGGAGTCGTTTTCCACTGTTCCAACTTACCCAAAGCGTTCTTCGCTGATCACGAAATGGATTATCAAGAGATAATCGCAGGCTCGGTTGGCAAGGAGAACACGTACGGCACGATGGTGGGCCGCATTTCCAGCGGTCCGTTTACCTTTGCAAGGGTTACAACGGATGACCTGGAAGGACGCATTAAAGCGTACGTGGGAGCAGGACAGTTTACCGACGACACCATGCAGACTTTTGGTGGGTATGGCGTTTTTCAGGTCGAAAATCTTCAAAAACTGCTACGCCATATTTGCGAGCAGGGATATGAACACCATGTTGCTGCGACGCGAGCTCAGGTTGCCCCAGTGCTGAAAGAGGCGTTCTCCAACTATCTGGACTGGGAGGTCTACGAACATGTCTGAGTCGTATTCGCTGGGCATCGACTTCGGGACAAGCTCGGTTCGAGCCCTGATAGTACATACTGCTTCAGGTAGGGAGGTTGGCACCGCTTTCTCCTCGTATCCCCATGGACAGGCGGGCGTTTTGCTCGACACCTCCGTTGTAGGTTTGGCGCGCCAGAGACCGGCAGATCACCTTTCGTGTCTCCAGGAATGCGTGCTCGAAGCTATTGAAAATGCAGGCCCGAATTTCGATGCACATGCAATCATTGGAATCGGGGTTGACGCGACGGGATCTTCTCCTCTGCCACTCGACGCAGGTGGGCAGCCTCTGGCTTTCGACGAGCGATTCAAAAACGATCTCAACGCACAGGTTTGGTTGTGGAAAGACCACACAGGACATGAGGAAGCTGCGACAATCACTGCCAAGGCGCGAGAAATGCGCCCCGAGTACCTTGCGAAATGCGGCGGAATTTACAGTGCGGAGTGGTTTTGGGCCAAGGCCTGGCACTGCTTGAATGTTTCTCCAGAGGTCTTTTCCGCCGCACATACCTGGGTGGAATATGTGGATTGGATTCCGGCCGTTCTCACCGGAACGGATCAACCAGATTCGATTCGTCGGGGCATTTGCGCCGCCGGACACAAGGCCATGTATCACGAATCATGGGGAGGATTTCCAGATCAAGAGTTTATCGCCGCACTTGACCCAGACCTCTTGCCTCTTCGAGAATCTCTTCCTACAACAACCTATTCTATCGCGGACAAAGCGGGAGACCTGATAGAAGAATGGGCGCAGCGTTTCGGTATGCCAGCCGGGATACCAGTCGCAATCGGTGCATTTGATGCCCATCTCGGCGGAGTGGGATCGGGCGTTCGACCAGGCACGCTGGTAAAAATCATTGGCACCTCAACGTGTGACATTCTTACGGCGCCCCTGGAGTCGGATCTCCCAGACATTCCCGGTCTGTGCGGTATCGTGCCGGAATCTGTTTTGCCGGACAACTATGGCCTCGAGGCCGGACAGTCAGGTGTAGGAGACATATTTAACTGGCTCGTCGAAGTCATACGTCCAGATCAGATGGATCACGATGCTTTGACGGCGGGGGCAGAAACGCTCGTTCCGGGAGAAAGTGGCCTACTGGCGCTCGACTGGCACAATGGAAACCGAACCGTGCTCGTGGACCAGCGACTCACCGGGTTGATTCTTGGAATGAGCACTCATTCGACTCCTGCTCAGATATATCGCTCTCTCATTGAGGCGACGGCGTTTGGAGCCCGAATTATCATCGACCGATTTGAGGAATATGGAATTTCTATCGACCAGGTGATCAGTTGCGGCGGGGTGTCCGAAAAGAACGCGCTCTTGCTTCAAATCTATGCAGATGTTCTGAACCGGCCGATGCACATTTCTGGAAGCACCGAGACGTGCGCCCTCGGAGCGGCCATAGCGGGCTCGGTTGCTGCCGGTAGCATTAATGGCGGATGGGACGCATTTGAAGACGCTATCGACGCCATGACCTCTGTCAGGGATGAGCGATTTGACCCCATTCCGGAGAACGTGAAGACCTACGACACACTTTTCGGACTCTACAAAGAACTTCACGATGCGTTCGGCATCACTGGCACACGAAACGACCTTTCGGGAGTCATGAAGACCTTACTGAATCTGCGGGACAAGACGAGTGGTGACAACTGAGCACAGCCGACATCAAACTTTAATTTCAAACCTGACACTATCGCATTATGGCTTCATTGGACTGGATCATAATCGGCGTCTATTTCATGATCATCGTTGGCATTGTTTGGCGCTCATCGAAGAGGCAAAATACATCTACAGATTACTTCTTGGCCGGACGTGACATCGGATGGTTTGCGGTTGGCGCGTCATTATTTGCGTCGAATATTGGCTCAGAGCACATCGTGGGCCTTGCAGGAAGTGGCGCCGCGAACGGAATGGCGCAGGCACACTGGGAGTTGCACGCCTGGATAATGATCATGCTCGCGTGGGTATTCGTGCCCTTCTACCACCGGGCGGGCGTATTCACAATGCCCGAATTTCTTGAGAAACGATTCGATGCGCGCTCGCGATGGGTGCTTTCAATCGTGTCGCTCATCGCATATGTGCTCACGAAGGTCTCCGTGACCGTTTACGCGGGTGCGCTGGTCTTTAAAACATTGCTTCCCTACACGTTTGGTTCGCCTGACAACGCTTTTTGGGTCGGGGCAGTTACCACTGTGGTTCTGACAGGAATCTATACCATCTTCGGTGGTCTTCGCGCCGTTGTTTATACGGAGGTGATGCAAACGGGACTGCTTTTGATCGGCTCGGTTTTAATTACATTTTTTGGCCTCGAACAGTTGGGTGGATGGGACGAATTAAAAATGATCCTGGCCGAGAACAGTGATCAGTTTGCTCTCTGGCGACCAAACAGTGATACCAATTTTCCGTGGTTAGGCGTCATGATCGCCTCGCCCATCATTGGTATATGGTATTGGTGTACCGACCAATACATCGTTCAAAGGACGCTGTCGGCTCGCTCGTTGAAGGACGCCCGCCGAGGCGCGATCTTCGGAGGATTTCTTAAGGTCTGGCCCGTTTTCATTTTCCTCGTTCCAGGTATGATCGGTTACGCCTTGCAGGTCAAAGGATTGCTTCCAATTCCTACGGGGGAAGACGGCCAGGTGTTGGGCGATATGGTGTTTCCGACGATGGTTGCCCATCTACTGCCTGTGGGCCTGAGGGGTCTTGTCGTGGGTGGGTTGTTGTCTGCACTCATGAGTTCACTCGCCTCGTTGTTTAACTCCTGTGCGACGCTTTTCACGGTGGATATCTACGAAAAATTGCGTCCTGGCCGGGAAGAACGCGAGCTCGTTAGAGTCGGCCGAATTGCGACGGGCGTGGTTGTTGGCTTGGGTCTAATTTGGATTCCCATCATGAAACGAATTTCAGAAGGGAACGCCGGGCTCTATGACTACCTACAGAACGTGCAAGGATTTCTCGCGCCACCCATAACCGCGGTATTCTTGCTGGGAATATTCAGTAAGAGGATAAATTCTGATGGGGCATTTTATGGGCTCATCGTAGGTTTCTTTCTGGGCATGTTCAAGCTTACTGTTCAGACGCTGACGCAGAGCGGAGCTATTGATCCGGGCACCTTCCTCGGATCTATCGGAACGTATAACGGATACTATTTTGCGGGCGTTCTATTTCTCTTTTCCGTGATATTGATCGTTTTGCTTTCTTATGCAGGCGAAGCGCCATCGGAGGCCAAAGTGAAGGGACTCACATTCTCTTCCCTGTCAGATGAAGACATAAAAGAAAACCGCGAAAGTTGGGGTTGGAAAGAAGTCGTCGGCAGCGCAGTAGTATTGGGCTTGGTTCTCGGCGTCTACCTCTATTTTAGTTTCTGGCTTTAAGCCGAATAGGATCAGTTCATGTCGAGCCGAAGATCTGGCCTTAAGGTCCTGTACACATGTTCTACAAATCGGCTCTTACGGTTGCGTATTCGTGCATAATGATACCGATAAAATGACGAATTATTGCCCGCTCACCGTAACGTAAAACACCCCGTATCAACCATAATCGGCTAATACGAGGCGTATTGAGATGTTGCCCTACAAGGATTCGAACCTTGAACCTCCTGCTCCAGAGGCAGGCGCTCTGCCAATTGAGCTATAGGGCATCGAAGTATGTCTGCTTGGCGGGCAGATGATAAATACGGCGCATCAATGCCTATTGCAATCGTGTGGTTCCAACCAGGAACGCTAGCGATTCGTTTTTATCAAGTCTTTATCTCGGCGATCCTGCGCGAGGGCCACAGACCACGGTCCGCTTCTCAAGAATCCTGGGGCACCGTAAACCTGTTGCAGTGATGAGGTGTCTTTCTCATTCCTGCACTTCCAAAAATCACCCGCCCCTCGTTCGCCCCAGAGCGATACCCAGTTCCAATAATGAAGCGATCAGTTTTCCCTCTAATGTTATGCCTGCTCGCCGTGGGTGCGCAGGCTCAAACCCGGTCGAAGCTCGTCGACAATATCGTCGAGCACGCGACCTATCTGGCCTCTGACGATCTGATGGGAAGAGGAACGGGCAGCGAGTACATCCATCTGACCACCGACTACATCGCCGACCAGTTCCAGTCGATGGAGCTCCGGCCCTACTCGGGAGACTCTTATCTGCAGTCGTTTTCAATACCGGGTGTGAGTGACAATGAATCAAATATGATCGGATTCATACCGGCACGACGGGCGACATCCAGCTCGCTCGTTTTTACCGCGCACTACGATGCGTACGGTATCGTCGACGGCGAGGTCTACAACGGGGCGCGAGACAACGCGATAGGTGTGGCGGCGCTCATCGAGCTAGCCCGCCTGTTCACGCAGGAGGTCGCGCCCGAGCAGAACCTCGTGTTCATCGCGACTGCAGCCGAAGAAGGAGGGCAGTACGGAAGCAGACACTATTCCCAAAACCCGCTTTTTCCGCTTGAAGAGGTCACCATCGCAATCAATATTGATGGCTTCAATGTATCCGGACCCCGTGAGGATTATTTCGTCATCCCGCGTGAAGGCATCGACTATCTCGATGAAATCGATGCAATTGCGACGAGTCTGGGCTGGGTATATGATTCTCCCGATTGGATTGGCAGTCTGAATACCAGCTTTGACACGACAACTTTTCTTTTCAATGGTACTCCCGCCTTCACGCTGTGGGTGGGAGATCGCGGAAAGGGAGGGGAAGAGGTTCAGTCACCCGATTTTGGTCCAATTCATTCTGCCGATGATGAGATAACTGACCAGTGGGATTGGAGTGGTGTAGAGGATCATCTGATGCTCTACAAGGCAATCGCCGACTATTTTATTGAGCACCCCACCGGAATCAGCGTTACGGATACGGATCTATTCTTCAGGGCGTTCGAGTAGCTTCGCGGCTCCGCTCCTATTGCTAAGGCGGATGTGCGTGTTATACTTGGTATGACTTCAAGGGCATTATCAAACACCACTCAACAGATAGGACCACATCTTGGATCTGGGCTTTTGGTCGCTGTTACCCATGCTGGTTGCACTTGTCCTCGCATTCTCGACGAGGTCGGCAGCTCTATCGCTACTGGGTGGGGTAGTGATCGGCGCCTTCATGATTGGTGGAAATCCAGCCGTAGAACTGAATGCGACGTTCCAGAGCTCGCTTGGGACAAACGAATTCATCTGGGTCTGCGAAATCATCGTCTTTATTGGAATCATGACCGAGTTGCTGCAACGCTCGGGTGTTCTCACTGCGTTCTCGAAGAAGCTAGCGGGATATGGAGATTCGCCCAGAAGCGTGAAGCTGACCACCTGGGTGATGGGTCTGTTGATCGTCGATGATTATTTCAGCCCGCTGCTTTCTGGTCCCATCATGCGTCCACTTTCGGATAAGGCGGGGATCCCACGTGAAAAACTCGCCTTCATTCTGGACTCGACATCCGCTTCGGTCTGTGTACTTGTACCCTTTCTCTCCTGGGGGGCCTACCTCATCAGCCTGATAATGGTGCAGGGCGGACCCGTTACCACAGCCAGTGAAGGGATGAGCGTGTTTATCCATGCCATCCCGTACAACTTCTATCCGATTCTGCTGGTCCTCTTCACGCTGGGAATCTGCCTTCACATCATTCCCGATTTCGGCCCCATGCGCAAGGCCGAAGGCCGGGCCAGAAACGAAGGACTGTTGCTTCGCAAGGGAGCCGTACCGCTGATGAGCGAATCTCGAGCGGTGGGTAGTGGAGCAGAGGCTGCAAAATCGTTTCTCATCGCAAATCTGTTGGTCCCTGTGGTCATTGTTCTTGGAGTGGCGGTCGGTAGCTATGTCTTTTATGACAGCATTCTGATTGCCGAGGCCTTCATGATCGCGGTCGCCTATCTGTCTATCTCGATGCTGATCACAAGGCAACTGAAGAGTGTGGGCCATCTGACGGATGCGGCCATGGCTGGTATCCTCAGCGTGATCCCGGCTATTTTGATCGTAGCACTCGCCTACGCTCTCAACGCAACGACTCAATCGCTGGGCGCGGCAGAATGGATCATCCATGTTTCTGAGGGGATAATGGCACCTGCCACCGTCGTGGCACTCACGTTTCTCCTCACCGCTGTCATTTCGTTCGCGACCGGAACATCATGGGGCGCATATGCTCTGATGATTCCACTCGCCCTTCCACTGGCCTATTCGTTTACTGGCGGAGTGGTAGATCCACTGGTCTACAAAACGGTAGCGGCGGTCGTAGGTGGCGGCATTTTTGGCGATCACGCTTCTCCGCTCTCGGATACATCGGTGTTGGCATCCGCAGGAGCTGGCAGCGATCACATGGACCACGTGATCACGCAAATTCCCTATGCCGTTCTCATTGCGGTGGTGACGCTCGTCCTCTATCTCGTCGTATGATCGACTGAACCGTCCACCTCGCCGCGGGAGATTCCCCGCCACTCGGCCACCTGGTCGACAATCATGTCTCGTACGTGAGCACACATGCCCACTCCATCGCCCTCCCAGTCCTGCGCTTGAATGGGCTCGAACACGTGTAGCCGAATCGTCGAGCCTGATCCGAATTTCCATCCGTCTCGGGGTAGGGCATTGAAGGACCCATCGAGGGCAATAGGGAGGACCGGCAGGTTTAGTTTCAGCGCCAGTTTGAACGCGCCGTCATTGAACGCTGCAATCCGGCCGTCTACCGAACGCGTACCCTCGGGCATGATCATAACGCTGACCATTTTTTGAAGCCGTTCTTTTACGTCGATCAATACCTGGGCTCGACTCCGACGATCGCCACGCCTCACCGGAATATCCCAGGCCACCCTCATCATCCATCCCAGAATTGGAAGTTCAAAGAGCGCAGCTTTTCCAACCCATTTCATGTCCCACGGCAATCGACTGACAAATGGAATGTCGGCCAACGATTGATGATTGCAGACGACCACATATGGATTTCGCAGATTATCGGGGTATTTACCGCTGACGACCACTTTCCAGATTGGATTGACGGTCACCATCAAGTATCCAAGACGCCTGAACTGACGTCCGGTCGCATACTTGGCCGGATCGCGATCAAAAAGATGCGTAATCGCCATCACTGGAATCCAGGCCAGTATCAAGATCGAAATCGAGAGCCAGGCCCAGATGGAACGAAGCACAACCAAGGTGTTACCGTAGCGTTAACAAAATCATAAGGGAGAGAGCTAAAATAGAGAGTCCCGCCCGAATGCGCGTCATCAAATACTTTTACGAAGAGCCCACTTTTCTACATCTGGGCGGCGAGAGTTCCGAGGAACTGGACCCTGCGGTTCCGGCCTCGCTCCTCAAGGAGCAAAGCCACTATCGGGGCTATCTGGCCGCGTCGGATCTGGACTCTGGAGCCATTGGTGGTTCGAGTCTTGAGGACGATGCCGCGGCGCATGCTCTAACCGCGATTCTAGATTCGCCGGCATGGTATTTCAGTATCGAGTCGGGACAGACGACGTCAGGCATCCAGCTACTGGAAGATGAAGTCGATATTGTTCGCGCACTGGTCAAGATGCCCTCCAAATCTCTTCTAATAACCGGTGTGGAGCCCGCTGAGGAAAGTATTCTCAGCCTCACCGAAGATCAGGACCGCCGAAACAACCTGGCGACCATTTTCCGTCTGCTTGAGGCAGGCTGCACCATCGTGCTTCCAGAACCAGCCCATGTCGGCCACGACTGGAGTATCTATTCGGCAAATCCAATGGCCGATCGAATGCGAGAGCAATTCAGCAAGGAGATTCCGAACTGTCGACGATATGTCATCCCGTACGTGCAGGCTCGAGGGGAGCATAAGTTCTATTTCGAACAATTCGACCTTACGATGTTTGCCCACAACGAAGTATTGCAAGCTCTCACGAAGCTGGGCTGACCAGGCAATAACATCTTTTTTGTAGATTCGGGCGACTCACTCACTCGCTTCTTCGATGATGGATCTTTTCTTCTCAACCGCGGAAGTCCCGGCTCATGCCTTCATTCTGTTCGGCTGGGCTCACCTGTTCATGGTGCTTTGGGTCGCGCTGTTTGGATTTGTGCTCATTCGGATGGGGATGAAGGCGGATGAAGGTAAACGAAAGCATCTGAGATGGGTGCTGATTGTGCTTTTCGTGATATGGGAAATCGAGTGGCAGTCCTGGCACATCGTTGCAGGCGACTGGACCCCGGCGAAGCATCTTCCACTGCACTTGTGCAGCGCAATGATCTGGGTTTCGATTTACGGGTTGTTGACCAGAAAAAGATGGGTCTTCGCACTGATGTACTTCTTCGGCATTGCGGGCGCGATACAGGCTCTTATCACACCCGATTCCGTGTATGCCTTCCCTCATTTTCGGATGATGAACACCCTTTTCTCGCACAGTTTGCTTGTAATCAGCGGGTTCTGGGTCATTTTCGTCGAGGGATATCGTCCGAGAGTGAAGGACATCTGGTTCTGTTTCATTACGCTCAACGTGTATGCGGTGCCCGTCTATCTTCTCAATACCCAGCTAGGTTCGCACTACCTGTATCTGGGAGCCAAACCGGAGACGGCCTCGGTCATGGATTTCTTCCCGGACTGGCCATGGTATTTCCCGATCCTTCAGGCAATACTGCTTCTGTTGATGTTCGCGATGTACTGGCCGTTTGCCGGCAGCTCTCGAACCGAGACATCAATTGCGGCGGATTAGATCTGGCTGAAAGAAGACGGGCGGGTCGGCGTTAGCCGATCCGCCCGAATCCTGCAAGCAGTTTAGAACTTCTTGAAATGAGGACTAAGTCCTCTTACCGAAAGGTACCACCGGGGAGGCAGTTATACGAAATCGGATGAACGGTCGAGTTCCAAAAAACGAAACTAATAAAAAATTATTCTCGTATGGCGTGCTCGAGATCGAACAATCATTTTCCATTAAGCCTAGACCCAGTCATGTCCATCAAGATTACAAGGCTCGCCCAGCGAGTATCACTTTTTCTCGTCGTGGTTTCTCTGGCCGCACCGTTCTCCAATACCATCGCCGCTCAGGAGGCAAATCTGTCTGAGCGGGAAGCACAGGTAATGCTGTGGGACGCAGCCAAATCGGGGGACGTGGATGCAATGCATACCGCCCTTGAAGCTGGCGCAAACATTCAGGCCATCGACCATCGCGGCACACAGAGCGGCCGCCGTTCCCTCAACTGGGCTGCCTGGTTTAATCATCCAGAGGCCATCATTGAGCTGATTCGGCATGGTGTAGATCTTGACGCCATGAACAAAACCGGCTACACGCCGGTGCACCATGCGGCAGAAAGCGGATCGGTCGCGGCTGCGCAGGTTCTGATATGGGCCGGAGCCAACGTAAATCTGGCAAATGTGAGGGGAGAAGCTCCACTCGGGCGTGCCAAAAGGGGTGGTTATTTTGCAATTGTCACAATGCTCGAAGAAGCAGGCGCGAAACTAACTGGCGTTCAGTAAGCTCGATGCTGAGGCAGGACTAAAGAAGACGGGCGGGTTGGCATCAGCCAACCCGCCCGAATCCTGCAAGCAGTTTAGAACTTCTTGGAACGAGGACTACGTCCTCTTACCTGAAGGTAATGCGCGTTCCAAAGTTGAATGCGCGTGGCAGTCCGAGATGGACTTCCGCATCATCCGCCCTGTGATTCACACCATTATCGCCGTATGCATTGTATCGGGAATTATCCGAAGCATCCTGGATGTAGAAGCTGTCAAACACGTTAAAGACGTTCGCAAAGACGCGAATATCAAAACGTGACGCCTTCAGCATTTCACGTGGAATGTCGTAGCCGACATTCAGGTCGAACACGTTGTATGCAGGGATCTTCCAGCTCTGCTCGCGATCCGATGCGTCATCTCGACTTGTTGGATCGAAATCAGCATAGTAGTTCGAGTAGGAGCGCCCCGTTATTTTGGCATACATCCCGTCGACAGGGAAGAATGTCAGTGCGTAAGCAAACTGCGTCTGCGGTGCGTCACCAACCTTGATATCCTTCAAATACAGATTAACTGTCTTTTGGGAGCCAGGATTGGAAACGTCAGGAGTGTACCTGGCAGATACATCGTCCGTGTATTCCCACTTGCCCAGCGAAACCGCTACATCAGCGCGAACCATTGCGTGCGGCTGATAAGCGACTTCTGCTTCAATTCCCTGGTGAAGCGCATTCAACCCGCTGATGTTGATTATCCCATCATCGCCACTCGCTTCAATAACAGTTCGCGTGATCGTCCGATCATTCCAGATGGTGTGATAGACGTTCAGTTTACCAGCTAGACTGCGATCGGTCGAACGGTATGTCGCACCGGCTTCGAACGCGATGAACTGCTCGTTTTTAGGGTCAGGATTCAGCGTACCTGTTTGATCATCGATGGCGCCATCAAAGATCGGCACCTTCGATACGACTCCAGCATTTCCGTAGAAGCTGATATTGTCATTCGTGGCGTATGATGCTCCACCCTTGATCTGGTATCCACCGATATTATCGGACTCGGCTTTAAACGGTCTGCCGCCGTCATCCCGGAACAGATCTTCAAACGTGTATTTCACGAGGGAATAGCCGGCCATTCCGTATGTGGTCAGCTCATCTTTCGTGTACTCACCCTGAACAAACCCACCGATCCAATTGACCGTGTTGGTGTTGTTGTAATCGAACTTGTCACCAGCCTGTAGCTGCTTGCCACCTGAGCCCCAGAAGTCATTGTCAAATCTGAGGTAGCTTGAGCCTCCGAGCAGGTCACGAACCGAGCGGTAGTGCTGAATTTCAGCGGTGCGCCAGTCGACGCCTACTTCGACAGTCGTGTTCTCATTGAGTTCATGCTTGAACTTTGAAATCACACCGATCGTGTACTGGACGTTGTGGCTGTTCCGAAGAATCGCGTTTGAGACGCCATTCGTTTTGGGATTTCCTTTTCTGTCAAGACCACTCTGATTCACAGAGATGGTCGCATCGTAATTAACGACGCGGGACGGGCCACTGTAATCCCAGGTCATATCTCCCTTCGTTCCCGTTCCACCACCTTTACCACCTGAGTAGTAGAGCACGGTCGACAGAAGTGACTTATCTGATATCTGGGCGTAGTGATTCAGGTTCAGCTGAGGTTTGTGAAAGAAGTTTTCACGTTCGTTGAGCTGATTGCTGGTGTTGCGATCAACAGAACCGAAGCCGTTGTTCCCGAATTCTCCGTAGGATGAAGACACCGAAGAAACGTTCTCATTCCAGCGGCGACCGGCTTCCGGAAACTTAGCTAGGACCGCATCAATGTCAGCGCTTGAAACACCATCGTCTTCCATTACTTCGCGGGCATAATCATGATCGTATGCGGCGATATTTTGGCGATAGAGATTCTGCCCGTGACGCTGCGGCGCGCCGACTGCGTAGAAATCCAGACGGTGCTTGGAATTGATATTCCAGGCAGCAGCAGCGTAGTAGGCCCATGCGTCCGTCCAAGTGCCATCATAGTACCCATCGCCAGTCTTGCGTACACCCGATACGGTGAATGCATACTTACCATCGATGAGGCCAGTCGAAAGGGAAACCGTCGACTTCAGGAAGCCATCGTTTCCAACTTCCTGTTTGACCAGGACTTGCCGTGAGTTTGCAGAAGGATCCGTGATGATGTTCATCGTACCGCCGATAGACGGTGTAGCCAGGTTGACAGCCGATAGACCACGCTGGAGCTGGATCGATGAGGTCGCATCACCCACTCCATCCCAGTTCGACCAGTAGACCCAGCCGTTTTCCATGTCGTTGACAGGGACACCATTCAGCATGATGGCGACATTTCTCTGATTGAATCCGCGGACATTCATCCGGGCGTCACCTGCACCGCCACCCTGGGCGGTCGCGTATACTGAAGGAGCCGTGTTGAGCACCAGAGGAGCATCACGGGAGCCGAGTTCACGCTGCATCTGGATCTTGTCCACGTTGGTAAACGCTACTGGCGTCTTGCGATCGACGGCTCGTGAGGCGAAAACCTCAAGGGCCTGGAGCGACTGGCTTGCAAAAGAAACCCTGAAGTCGGCGGTAACATTCGAAGAACGAACCGTGATGACCTTGGAAGACTCCACGTAGCCAATGAATGAAACCGTCAGGGTGTGAGTACCCGAAGGAACACCACTGATGGTGTAGCGACCATCCTGGTCGGTTGCAGCGCCCATCGTCGTTCCTTCAATTACGACGTTGGCACCTGGAAGAGAGTCTCCTGTATCGGCATCTGTGACCGTTCCAGAGACTTGAACCTGGGCAATGGCGGATCCTGCGAACAGCAAGGTTACCACCAGGGCCAGGCTTCGAAAATGTAGCGTAGCGTTCATATCCAAAAAGTGTAGGTAGGTAGGAAATAAAGGCGATTCCTAACAGTAGTCAGTCAGGAAATCACAATCAAGTAAACCTAGGGAATGTGGATAAATCGCTTGATGAAGCGATGGGGAAGAACTCGCCAAATCAGAAATATGAACGGCCTGCTTAACCCTATGAATCACATATCGCTAGCGTTAATTGGGTCGATATTCTTTGGGGAGGAGATCGGCCAGGCGTTCGAAAGACATGTATCCGTAAAAGGCGACCGCGTAAGGATTGAGACTATTTCCCTGTGGGTCGAGGGTCGCCGGGCCGTTCTGCAATCGGATCCAGGAGTGCTGCATACTCCTTACTTCTCCGGAGTGATAGACCTTCTGCCATTGCACGTACGCACGGTCTTCTCTTTCTCGAGTGTAGACGATCTGGAGGTAGTCGTTGAAATCGAGGATGAAGTCTTGCTCTGAGGGTCCTTCCGACAGGTAGATGTACGGGTTGACGGCGAACTGTGGTTTTCTGAGTGGTGCTATCGAATTTCGTTCTGCTTCGGACATGTCGCCTACCTCTCCCGGATCTTCGACGTGAAACACTTGAAAGCCTTCCTGCCGGCTACGATTGCGCATCATCCCATTGAAAAAGTGCTGAGCAGAGCCGCGATACGCCTTCAGTCGGTTTTTCCCCCACTTCTGGGCCTGTTTTTCGTTTGCGGGAGTCATCTTGATAAAAAAAGACTCCCCGTCCTGCCAGGTCTCCTCTCCATCCACCACAAAATGATGAAGATGATGCTCAATTCTGTATCCCAAAGCCTGATTTTCGATAAGTAACGGCGTTTCAGCACCTGCCACCAACGTTCCTTCCGACTCGGAAAGGTCAAGGATTTCCGGATTCAGGATTTCGACTTCTCGGGCGTTCGCCGTCGAGCCGATAAAGAAGGTTTTAAACTTTTCCAGCCGCTTATCCCATTTCTTATCACGGACATCCGATATGGTCAGATCACCCCGTTCGATCACTTCTTCTTCGAGGTCAAAATTCAAAAAATAGGATCTCGGCGCGCGGACCATCACATCGTGAATCTGGGTTTTGTGACCTACCCGAGAAACGACGATGCGGTTGGCCCCAAGGGGGATCAAAAATCGGAAGGCGCCATCTGTGTCGGATACAGCGCCGATGGAGGAGCGCGAAACGAATATGTGTGCACCTTCCAGGGGATTGCCGGTGGCCATGTCGAAGACGCTGCCTTCGAGGCGGGCTCGTGCGATCTGCTGCGTCTGCGCAACACCATCGCTGACCGGGGCATTCAGGAGGACGAAGAAGACAAGGAGAGACCGGAAGTACACGGCATCGGGGGTCTGACTATCGTTGAGACGCGCCTGCTTCTCAACCGTTTCACCACGAACACCTAATCATCGCGAGAGCGGTCTCTAGAACCTGGCTCCGGAGAATTCGAATCGATAGCTCCCGTCTGCCATGCGAATCCCGGAGACACCTTCTGTATCTGAAAACGGTTCTCCGACTCCACTGAGTACGATTTCGAGACTACCGTTTCCACCGGAAGTCGAAATCGAGATGGCGTCAAGCTGAGGGGTTCGTGGGTCCAGCGGATCGATGTCCTCGGAGACCACAAATGAAAATTCCGTTATACCTGGTCCACGAACCACGTGCACATAGTCTATCCCACCTGAGAATGCAGAATCATCCAGAACCCGGTTGGTAGTGCCAGTTACCTTCACCGCCTTCCCACCGATTGCGACCGTGATATTCGTTCCCTGAACAAGCGGATTTCCGTTGTAATCCGTGACGGTAAAGGTATAAAACTGATTGATTATCGCGGTGCTTGGCGTCACGATCATGACCGGCGTCCCCGAAAAAATGACGGTGATGATGTCGCTCACAATCTCCTGCTGATCATTAGCAGTACGGGCGACGATATGCGCAATACCGTCCCCGGGTAGGGGATTGGCAGAGATAAGATTGACGCTTCCCTGACCCTGATCGTCAGTCAGCGTTGAGCCCTCGATGACACCGTGCGTGGTTTCGAAATACACGGATGTTCCGATTCGCACGGGATTACTGTACTAGTCACCCAGGATCACGCTCATGGGATTGATAAGGCCAAAAGCATTCAGGCCAGGAAAATTTCTACGCTGTGTTCCAAGAGTAAAATGTGTCTGATCTGGCAGGCCACCATGAATCGTAACGGCGACAGGTTGGGATCTGATAAGGCGTCCATCAACCGTTGTTTCAGCTATTATCTGGACGACTCCAGCCCGTGTTCCTGATGAGAGGTAGACGGTGACCTCACCGTTGTTATCCGTGGGTGTGCTGGTAGGCGAAATGAACTCGCCTCCACCTGGCTGAACCCCAAATCGGAACCGAACATCGGCCGACTGATCCAAAATAACAGGATTACCTATCGAGTCAGCGAGCAGAAAAGTCATGCTTGCCAGTTCTTCAGATCCTGATTCGCGAACACCAATGGAGGCGTGAGTCTGCGATAACAGGATCATGTTGAAGTCCCTTTCTAGCGATTTTCGGCCTGTCGGAGGTATCGACGGGGAGTGAACACGCTTAAGCGAATCAACTGCCTTATTTATGGCGAGATGAATGCATCGGGAATTGTGAAGAATGTGTATGGGAGAAACCAAAAGAGGGGGAAATGACAATAAGGAGGTCCCACAGAACTGGCTCGACGAAGCCACCTAACTTTTCGAATCGACTCCCAACTGATATGGCGATCAAAACGATCGATATGAACCGCCTCGCGGCGATGACAGGCAACCTTTTTGAGTCTGTATCCATTCTTTCCAAGCGTTCACGGCAAATCTCGTCGAAAATCAAATCTGAACTGGATGACAAACTTGCCTACTTTGAAGGATTCGAGCAAGAATTGGAGGATCCGCGCTTTCAGGAGGAGCAAGCCAAGGTCTCTCTCGAATACGAGGTCAAGCCTGAACCAACAGAAATGGCGATTGACGAAATGGAGGCCAATGACATTTATTTTCGCAAGCCTACCGAAGAAGACGTTCAGAGTCTTTTTTAGTCGAATAGCGAAAGGATGAATTTCCGGTGGGGCGGCTGCGTGGCAGCCGCCCCACTTTTTTTGTCTGATCGGAATGGACCGATCTACTAATGCGCTTTGTGGGTGAGGTGAAATGACTATTCCCGGCTCCCTGCACTTCTGGACGTGGATCTGGATAGCGTTGGCGGCAGTCACGTTCGTGGTGTTGCTCCTGCGCACGGCGCCCTATGGTCGGTACGCCAATGAATCGTGGGGCCCGACCGTTCCGCATCGCTTGGGTTGGATCGTCATGGAGTTCGTCTCTCCGCTAGCGCTGATAATGCTCTATCTCAACGCGGAGTCCGATTTCGCGCCGGGTATCATCCTGCTGGCCGGATTGTGGATAGCTCACTACCTGCATCGTGCGTTGATATATCCATTCAGAGCGAGATGGGCGGGCAAGAACATGCCAGTCGTGATCATGCTCTCGGCCATCTTCTTCAACTCAGTCAATGGAAGCCTGAACGGCATTGCCCTGAGTCATCTGGATACCTCGGGCTTCTGGACCGCATGGACCACCTGGCTTGGCCTGTCGCTGTTTGTGTTTGGTGCGGCGACAAATCTCCTCGCCGATACTCAACTGAT
>CALBJU010000256.1 GCA_937893205.1 uncultured Bacteroidota bacterium | reverse complement strand
GTGGAGGTTCGAGTCCTCTCCAGGGCACGTTACAAAAGCCGTATCTCGTTGCAAAACAACAAGATATGGCTTTTTAACAATCATGGAGTTAAGGATAGGGTTAAGGAAAAGATCGCAGGATAACTTTACTTCACATATTTTAGTCGTAGCTGTATTGCAACCGGCCCAGTAGACGATACCTTTCGTGATAAGCCGAAAATGGATTTGCGGCGAGTATTCGCCCACCAAATAGAAGGCGTTTATATACTTGACAAACGCAGCCTATGGTTATGCCTCCTTTCTATTGGTTAGGGTGCCTACAATTGCCCGAACACCGCCAAATCCATCGGATGTCCATCCGTTTATCTTTGTACCAGACTCCTTGGCCCATTTCCGGATTCCCTTCATCTGTTCCAAAGGTGTGGAAGGCCTTGTCTCTCCGGGCTTTTCAAGCTCCAGCTGCAGCCAGCCCCAGAGAGAGGCGAAGATATAGCCGCAGCTAGAGGTATGAGGCCAGACAAAGTCATAGACCTGTTTTATCCCTTTCAGTGCCAGTTTCGATTCAGGTGTTTCTTGGGCCTCACAGTGATCAACGAATTGCTTGACCCTGCCTTTTAGTGCCCATTGCATAAACACCACGTCCCAGTCATCAGTGCTTGCACTGGCCCAGCGTTCCTGTATGTTCCTATAGCGGGCCCAGTCTGCCATCCATCCGACAAGCCTTGGGTCGATGATGCTGGGCCTTTTTCCTGCCCTGCCTACTTTATTAAGACGGCTCTCAATATCAGCCGCTTCTTTGTTTTTTGGTTTTTCATATGACATAACGGTTTTTCTCCATAAAATGTTGGCACACATGAGCCGCCACCTTTCATGAAGGTCGACGCTTTAGCTGCATTTATGAGTCGCCTGCAAGTTGTGCGATTAAATCGGCGACATGCCCCTTAACGGGTGGGCATAAAAAAACCCGTCTCAGCTTTGCCAAAACAGGTATCCCAGATCTTATAGATCTGTCATAACCGCTTTAGCTGAATTTATAATGCGCCCGCAAGCTGATATTCAAATCGGCGCTTGTTGAGATTACCGGACCTGGAAGCTATTGTTCCGTTTTAGAAATACTCATAGTTGCGTAATTGGTTATGGTTTATGTGGAGATGATCAGGGACATGACTAAATAGAAAGTAAGTGACCAAACGGACTCAGCCAGTCGTGCGAGCCCGCAACATGCGATTGCTATCCGTCCTGATTCAATAACCAATAATCGTCAAATTGTACGGAAGCTTGATTCGATCGTGTGCGAAGATGGTATCAGCAAGAGCTGTAGAATTGTTGTAATCCTTGCTCATCATTGACTTGCCCTTGACACGGAACCAATACTCGTTTGGAACGGCAATGATAAAATGATCCACGTCATACATCAGAGAGGCGAGAATGAGATCACGGTAGACCGCATTCCCTTTCCAGGCGCGCCCTGCCTCTACCTCCAGCCCACATGAGAAACCACTGTGGAAAGCATCGATCTCATATTTCACCTCCTGTATCCCATTTTCTCCAAACAATACTGGGCGGTGGATCTTTTCATCAGCACTTTTTCCCTGCTCTACCTCGAACCCCAATGACAATAAGTCAGGACACATAATCTCGAGGACACCATCACTTTTGGGACTATCGTTTTTGAGAGTGGAGGTGTCGCAAAGGGAATGGTGTTTTCTGAAAACCCCAACAACGTCAAATACAAATGGCGGTGGTGGCGTAGTTACTGGAAAAGATTTGAATACTTCCTTCTCGTTCTCATCGCGTACCTCTTGATGATGCAAAGTACGCTTAACTATCTGTCCACTTTATGGGAGTAAGGTCACCTGGCGAAAAGGCAGAGCGTCTTTCGGGATGGAGCTGGCTTACTGCACAGGAGGATGGACTTTTCTATCCCGAAGTATCCATCGGAGACAACGTCGTTGCGGGGCAAAATCTTGGTCGAATTGCAGACATATTTGGCGAGACCCTTCAGGATGTGGTCTGTCCAGCATCGGGAGAAATTCTATTTCTCGTTACATCTCTTGCCATGAATGCGGAAGATCCGCTGATGGCAATAGCGTATTAATGACCCGTTTCTTCAGTGCGACTCGGTCAACGACCACAGGAGCTGAATTGGAATACTTATTCCACGGGCTCAATCGGTTGTATTTACTCCCAAAGGTGCCGTATCGATTCCAAATGCTATTTGGACGATACTTACTTCCAAACTCTCCGTACCGATTCCAGACGGATGACTGATCGTACTTTCCGCAAGTAAGGCATCCAAAATATTGTTCGTATCAATAATACAGGCCGAAATGAATCTTCTCCAATTTCAGGTGGAAATCATATTTCGATTTGGGGTTTGTATTTCGTAATTCTAGGAGCTCCCCGCTCGCTCCTAGTCCAATTGTACTATTTATGACTTTCAGACTATCGTCGCTGCCCCTTTTTGTTGCCCTCGTTCTCGGTGTTGTTGCCTGCAACGACGGCACGACTAAAACGTCTGCCGAACAGGCCACCTATGTGGGTGGAACCACCTGCGCTTCCTGCCACGCAAACGAACAGTCAAGCTGGGAGAATTCGCACCATGATTTGGCTATGCAAGAGCCCACTTCTGAAAGCATCCTGGGCGATTTCAACTATACTAAATTCACGTACGCGGGCGTTACATCGACCTTTTATCAGCGCCAGGACACGTTTTTCGTCGAAACTGATGGATCTGACGGACGTCTGCAGGAATTCAAGATCGACTACACTTTTGGAGTAACTCCGCTTCAACAATACCTCATCCAGTTTCCCGGAGGACGATTACAGAGTCTCGGCATAGCTTGGGATGCGCGACCCGAGGAAGACGGCGGACAACGGTGGTTCCACCTGTATCCCGATGAGACCGTCGATTACAAAGATCAGCTGCACTGGACCGGGCCGTACCAGAACTGGAATTTCATGTGTGCCGGTTGCCACTCGACCAACGTCAAGAAAAACTACATCCTGGAGGAGAATCGCTACGAAACAACATATTCTGATATCGATGTTTCGTGCGAGGCGTGCCACGGCCCCGGCTCCAATCACGCTGCGTGGGCCAGGTCGGATAAACCGGGAGCACAGCTGGAGAGCGATTATCCGAAGGGACTGACAGTCAGCCTGGGCGATCCCGATTCAGATAATTGGGTGATGAACCAGGAAACCGGAATTGCAAAGCGAACATCACTCAGGAAGTCACACACCCTGGTTGAGACGTGTGCGCCCTGCCATTCCCGAAGAAGCAGTCTGGATGACCACTTTCAGGCAGGAAAACCTCTACTGGCTCATTTTCGACCTTCTTTACTCACTGAAGGCGTTTATTACCCTGATGGACAGATTCAGGACGAGGTCTACGTATACGGGTCGTTCATTCAAAGCAAGATGTATGCAGCCGGTGTGACGTGTAATAATTGCCACGATCCGCATAGCCTAGAAATTCGAGCTTCTGGAAACGCCCTGTGTAGCAGCTGTCACCTGCCCGCCAGATTCGATACCCAGAATCATTATTTTCACGTGCCCGGAACGGCAGCCGCTCAGTGCGTGAGCTGCCATATGCCGGACAAAATCTACATGGGTGTGGATTCCCGCCGTGATCACAGCTTCCGTGTGCCGAGACCGGATCTCTCCGTGAGCCTTGAGACTCCGAATGCTTGTATCCTGTGCCACACAGATCAAAGCGATTCGTGGGCTGCGGAGGCGGTATCGTCTTGGTATGGCGAAGATCGAACCGCAAAATCTCACTACGGTGAGGCCATCCGGGCTGGAAGGCTGCGCGACCCAGACGCCGAGCCACTCCTGGTGCAACTGGCGCAGGATAGTTCTCAACCCGGAATCGCCCGCGCGACGGCATTGTCGCTACTAGGAGGGTTTCCTAGTGAAGTGACCTTTCAGGCAATCGAGGATGGCCTTGAAGACGCCGACCCTATCGTCCGATTCGCATCGCTCCGCGCTCTGGATATCGCCGACTCTAATACGCGGCTTCGACTCGCGTACCCACTATTGAACGATACCATCCGGACGGTACGCGTCGAAGCCGCACGAATTCTAGCTCCCGTCCCTGCACAGGGTCTGACCCTCACACAGCAGAAGCTGATTGATCAAATTGTCCAGGAATATATTCAAGCTGAATTGTTCAACGCAGACCGTCCGGAAGCGCACCTGAACCTGGGAGTGCTGTATGCCGGTCGAGGACTGTTTGATGATGCTGAAGCGTCCTATCGTG
>CALBJU010000255.1 GCA_937893205.1 uncultured Bacteroidota bacterium | reverse complement strand
ATCATGTGGACGGCAATCGTGTCGTGCCGGCGAGCTACCGCTCTCAGTGCCGACTCGAAATTGTCATCCATAAAATCACTGAGGACCATCACGATTGATCGGCGATGCAGCACGTGAACGAGATGGTTCAGCGCGATTGTCAAGTCGGTTCCGGTAGAGTGCTGCTCATGCGCAAAAAGGTCCCTGATCAGTCGAAGCACGTGCTTACGCCCCTTTTTCGGCGGTACAAACAACTCGATCTGGTCGGAGAACAGCAACAGACCAACCTTGTCGTTGTTCTGGATGGCACTGAACGCCACGACCGCGCAGATCTCGGCGGCGATCTCCTTCTTGAACATGCCGCTCGAAGCAAAATTTTCCGATCCTGATACATCAACGGCTAAAATGACCGTCTGCTCTCGCTCTTCTTCAAAGATTTTAACAAACGTATCCGGGTATCGCGCCGAGACATTCCAATCGATATTTCGGATATCGTCGCCGAACTGGTAGGGCCTGACTTCGGCGAACTCCATTCCTGTGCCCTTGAACGCAGTATGGTACTCACCCCCAAAGATGTTGCTCACCAAACCCTTCGTTCGGATTTCGATCTGCTTGATCTTTTTGAATAGCTCTTTGGGGATCATATTTGTCTTATCTGAGCAATTTGGGGCCCGGAAAGATATAACGGCCAAGAATACGATGTTGTTGTGCCGTCCGGTCAGTTCTTTTGTATGAATTCCGGGTTGGATTTTGGGGTTGGATTCTGAGTGGGGAAACTGGGGGTGGACAAACTCACGATGAATCAACAAACACACGCCGTGCATGATGGCTAAAGCACAACCGATTGAGGTATATTTGAGAGCGCCTCGGTGAGTCCTAGCATCCACACTTCTCACATAAGATCCATGTCAGTTCGCTTCGGAATTATTGTATTTCCTGGTTCTAATTGCGATCACGATGCCTATCACGTTGTCAAACATGTTTTTGGCCAGGATGCGAGATTCATATGGCACAAGGAAACGAGTGTAGGCGACGTTGACATGATCATCGTGCCGGGAGGCTTTTCATACGGCGACTATCTGCGTAGCGGAGCGATTGCAAGATTTTCTCCCATCATGAAGGATGTTGTGCGATTTGCCAGTAATGGTGGCCTCGTTCTGGGGATTTGTAATGGTTTTCAGATCCTCTGCGAATCTGGCCTCTTACCCGGGGCACTGATGCGCAATGAATCCCTTCGATTCGTCTGCAAAAACGTATTTCTGAGAACAGAAAATACGGCCAGCCCGTTCACCAGCGGCCTGCAGCAAGGAGCTGTCCTGCGCATGCCCGTCGCGCACGGCGAGGGAAATTACTTTGCGTCGGACGAAGTTCTCGATCGCATTGAGAACGAGGGACGGGTTGCGTTTCGGTACTGTGATGAATCGGGGCAGGTCACCGACGAAGCCAATCCAAATGGCTCTTTGGCCGGAATCGCTGGACTGCTGAATGAAGGCGGCAATGTACTGGGAATGATGCCCCACCCAGAACGGTGTTCTGAGGCCCTCCTTGGACGAGCAGATGGCGCCCCTCTCTTTGAATCGGTCGTCGAAGCCCTTCAAATGAGCGTCTGAGGCCTCTCGAAGGTCCCTCGAAGGTCACACCTGGTCCAGGAGAGCCTTCACATATTCCCGTCGCA
>CALBJU010000254.1 GCA_937893205.1 uncultured Bacteroidota bacterium | reverse complement strand
TCATTGATCCCTCACTGCAGGTGTCTGATCTACTGTCCGATGTCAAGCGATTCCAAGGCCGAACGACATTAAACCCCACGAAAACGCTTTCCGTGACGCTGAACTGGAACCTGGAACTGAGCGAGAGTGAGACCTTCACGTTCCGTCCGGCGGTGGATGATTTCGGCGCATTAATTGGCGTGGATACAACACTGACCCAGTCAGGAAGCAATAAATCCAGCATCTGGGCTTTCGGCTCTTCCTACCTGGACATGTTCTCCAGTCAGCTCAGCACTTATCATGCGGATTTCAACGCGTTGGGTGAGGACGACCCGATTATCATTCCAGACGCAAATCAGGATGGAAGAACAGTTCTGACGAATGCTTCCGTCGTCAATGATTTTCGCGAAGCGTATGTCAAGGGCGGCTCTACCGTGGATGCCCTGGGCATCGCACCCTTTCCGAAACCGAACTGGCAGCTGAACTACTCGGGGCTTTCAAGCTGGCCTCTCCTGCGTCGACTGACCCAGAGCATCACGCTGCGACACTCCTACTCCGGAGACTACGCTGCCGACTTCAATACCAATACGACCTTTGCCGGATCAGACACAGTGAAAACCGTAGATCTTGGGGGCCGGCGCATTCAGTTTGCGGTAGACGAGTTTCAGATCAACAACATTCGCATCAATGAGAGATATTCGCCATTGATCGCCGCTGATATAACCTGGAAGAACAAGATTACGACCACAATTTCCTGGGAGAAAAGCAATTCATATTCTCTGAGTACCAGTAATTTTGAAATCAGCGAAAACAAGACCGACAACCTTTCCTTCACCATCAGTTACATGAAATCGGGAATGAAACTCCCGTTTTTCGGAAGGAAACTGAACAATCGAGTGACTCTGCAACTCAACATTACAAAATCGAACACCATAGATCAGCGACTTCGCCTGCGACGCGGCCTGGAACAGGCATTGAGTGATCCGGAGTTTCTACTTGAGGACGCCCTTAAGGGCGACAACATCTCTCTGGTTACGGCACACACGCGCGTCATCATGACGCCGCGGATAGCGTATCAGTTCAGCAACCGGGTACAGGCGGACTTCACATTGAAATACGAGAAGTTTGATTCCGAAGACTCTCGCCAGCCCTCCTCCGTTAACATAAACGGAACGTTCAATATTCGCGTCAGTATTGCCAACTGAATTATGTCTCAGACGCAGCACATAGTATTCTGCCGGATGGGCGAATTGGACTATTTGCCTGCCTGGGAGCTGCAACGAAGCCTCCAGAAGCGATTAATTGATAACAAGAAATCAGAAGAACCTGAAAATCTGGCCCATGTCTGCCTGTTAGTGGAGCATCCACCGGTCTTTACCCTGGGTCGGAGTGGAAATGATGCTAACCTCCTCGTAAGCGAGGAGGAATTGCGTATTCAGGGAGCTACGTTCGTGAGAAGTGACCGCGGTGGAGACATCACCTATCATGGTCCAGGACAGATAGTTGGGTACCCAATTCTGGATCTGGATCGTTTCTATACGGACATTCACAGATACTTGCGAGACCTCGAGGAAGTCATCATCCGGACGTGTTCTGGGTTCGATATCCCAAGCGCCAGAATCGAGGGAAGGACCGGTGTCTGGGTAACGCGTACCGATGGTGATGAGCGAAAAATATGTGCGATGGGTATCCGCTGCAGTCGGTGGGTGACGATGCA
>CALBJU010000253.1 GCA_937893205.1 uncultured Bacteroidota bacterium | reverse complement strand
AATCAACCCGCAAGATTCCACTCAAGAGACTGTCCAGTTTTGCAGGACCACTTCTCTTTTCACGCTACTAGCGCTTTTTGCGGCTTACACGACGTTCATTTATACGACGGGAACGGATGTTGAAACCGATCAGCGGCCACTCTCTGAGATCGGTCGCGACGGGAAGCTCCTCTATCAGAAATACAACTGCACGGCCTGTCATCAGTTTTACGGCATGGGCGGCTATCTCGGACCCGATCTGACAAACGTAATGTCCGCTCCCGGAAAGGGGGAGCTCTACGTGCGAGCGCTTCTGAAGATTGGAACCGATGTGATGCCCAACTACAATATGCCCGAAAGCGAAATCGCAGCACTTGTAGCCTATCTGGACTATGTGGACCAGACCGGAAATTTCCCGGAGCCAAATGCTCGAAGAACCTGGTATGGCTCGATCAAGATCGTAGACGATTCTCCATGATCACAACGCGTCAACATTCCCGGATGCACGCTCTGGCGCCTGAATCTGACCCATCTCGCCCTGATAGTACATGAAAAAGGACTTCGTCCCACACCTCTTTATTGGAATTGCACTCGTCTCATTTGTTGCAGCGATGGCGATAGGCTGCATTGCCGGAATACAATACCTGTACCCCTCCTTTTTGAAAGACGAACTAGCATTCTATCAGATTCGCCCCCTGCATGTGACGTTTGCGCTCTCTTGGATCGTTCTATCCATCTTTGGCGGCATCTACTACTATCTGCCGCGAATTTGCGACACGAATCTGCATTCCAGAGGACTTTCCAGGGTCCACGTCTATCTGTTTATCGGAACGGGGCTTGCCATTATTGTGAGCCTCGTGCTTGGAATATTCGGCGGCCGAGAATACATGGCCTTCTCGCCCATATTGTCTATTCCTGTTCTCGTGGGATGGGGGCTGTTCGCCTTCAATTATTTTCGAACGCTCTACAAAAAGCTCGATCGATGGCCTGTATTTCTGTGGATGTGGGCTACGGGCATTGTCTTCTTTCTCTTCACGTTCACCGAAGCACACTTGTGGCTCATTCCGTACTTCCGAAACAATCTTGTTCGAGATCTGACAGTCCAGTGGAAGTCGTACGGAGCTATGGTGGGCTCGCTGAATATGCTCATCTACGGGACTGCATTGTACTTGATGTACAGCATCACGAAAGATGAGAAAATGGCGTATGGATCGAAGGCCTTCGCCCTTTATTTCCTGGGATTTGCGAACCTCCTGTTCGGATGGGGTCATCACACCTACATCATTCCAGCAAGCCCGTGGATAAGGACGGTTGCCTATGCCATCAGTATGACCGAACTCCTCATACTGGGAAACATCATGTGGCACTGGCGAAAAAAGGTCAGTTCATCCCTGAAATATGCGGAGCTCCTTCCTGCACGATTTCTCTTCTCGGCAGATCTCTGGGTATTCCTGAATCTCGCCGTGGCCCTGTTTATTTCGGTGCCGGCGCTCAATGTGCTGACCCACGGAACGCGGATCACGGTAGCCCACGCGATGGGCACGACCATCGGGATTAATTCCACGATCTTATTGGCATCGGTGTTCTACGTCCTGTCTCAAAAGTACTCAGGAGTACTCGAACGACACCGATTGATGATCAACAGAGGGTTTTATCTCTTCCATATCTCTTTATTTGCTTTCCTCACATTTCTTGTTCTGAGCGGGATGGAGAGAGGAGAATGGCTCAATCAGGAATCTTCGATAACGTTTCGTGCACTCCAGCTCTCGATTCGACCGTATCTGACTGGATTTTTGATCTCGGGCGTTGGACTGGCCACGGGTGCTTTGATGTTCGTGATACCAGCCCTGAAATGTCTACACTGCTTTTTTACGGGCCGAAAGGAAGTCGAAAGCGATCTCTCGGAGTCAGACCAGCTTTATTGCGGGTCGATCTGAGAGAGGGAGATGGGCGCAGCTACGATTGCAGCTGGCCGCACTCCTCGATTGGCTTGAAAGAATGAAAGCAGCTTCATAAGGTGTGTGATCTCTGGATCTGCGCACGGACCACTTCATGATCAAGTATACATTAATCAATAACGCCCGCATGGTACTGGTCCTGCTGATCGGCGCCATGGCTGGACTCAACGCCTGCGACAGCGCCTTCCTCGACCCATTTGAGAACGGCGATCGATACTACACGATCTATGGATTTATTGACGCTTCGGAATTTCAACATTCTGTTCGAGTGATCCCGGTAACCCGCTTCAGAGAGATCATCAATCACCCGTCCGAAGATCAGGGCTCAATCGACGCAGTAGTCACGTCGACGGATCTTCTGACCGGCACCGTCACACGCTGGGTTCACTCGGTCGAACTCCTTGATGACGGAACCTATGGACATATTTTTCGGGCAAAGTTTTTGGTTCGCCCGGGGCGAACCTATCGCCTTGAAGTCCTGCGCTCTGATGGCATTACGGCCACCGCCGAAACGACGGTTCCAAGATTTCCGGTGACGGTCCCCGATCCGCCGACCTTGTTTTTTCCCTACGAATCGAGCCCGGACTCGGCAGGCTTCAGTAGAGAGATCTACGTTCCTGACATCGCGTCTCCCTGGGATATGATAATTACGTACGATCTTCAGGGCACCTTCGTACGCCTGCCCTACGGAAGACCGGGCTTCCGAACAGACGACGGGGGGTGGCGATTCACTATCGATATGGGTGCGGACGCGCCGCGCATGCGAGACATCATGGAGATCGCGCCGGGTGCTCCCCTACCCCTATTGCACGCAATCCTTCTTCAGATCCGCGCGCTCGATGCGAACTGGGATCCTCCCAATGGAGTGTTCGATCCTGAAATCCTCGCGCAGCCAGGGACCCTTTCGAACGTGGTGAATGGCTACGGCCTGTGGGGTAGCGTGGCCCTGTATCAGTACACCTGGATCGCGCCGCCAGGAGCGGGTAATTAAGACTATTTCAGCCGCCAACCAGGAGGTTTTAGGACCGCCTGGTGCTCGAATACCGCGCTATAAGGCTCGTAATCGACGATAATACACCAGTATTTAGTCTTGGCTAAATAATGATGTTTATGTGAAACACTGAAGAAGTGAAGGTCGTTTCAACAGCCATACAATCATTTATCAGGGTGAGGATAGTGGCAGATGAACTCTTCTTCAGGGTGTCAATAGCGGTCATTTTTGTGGGGGCAGGATCTATATCGGGCCACTTCCGCAAAATTGCCCGACAATTCGAGCCGATTTCCAGGCAAAGCGAAGCTACCTCGACTAAGGTGGGTCGGCTGCTGATCGCCCTGCTTCTCTACCTCTCGATTCTGGCGTTCATTGTGAATCCCTCCTGGATGGAATGGTCCTCCTTCGATGTGCCGATGTGGGTGCGTCATCTGGCCGTTGGTGCCGGCCTCCTGGCCTTGCCTCTTGTCTACTGGGTGATGATCAGCATCGGAAACAATATTTCAGAGACTGTTCTGACGAAGGAGAATCATGAACTCGTCACGCATGGCCCATACCACTGGGTTCGCCATCCGCTCTACACGGTCAGCATTCTGATGCTTATATCAGTCAGCCTGATAGCCGCCAACTGGTTCATGATGATGATGACCGCAATCGCCTCAATCGGAATTGCTTCCTTAATCCTCCCCAAAGAAGAAGCCGAGCTCGTGTCGAAGTTCGGCGCTGAGTACCGAGTATATCAGGATCGGACAGGTGGGCTCTTGCCACGTATATTTATTCACAGGCATAATGTAGATGAACGGGGCGAGTCAACATGTCGATACATCAGGAAATAACCTCAAATGCAACGTCAACAAACTCTTTGACGCGCTCACCAGAGCCGACCAGTTTGGTGAACTCACTGGTGCTCCGGCCCAGATCGCAGCAGAGGATGGTGGCAAGTTTTCCTGCTTCGGCCCAATGGTGTTGGGAGTCACAGTAGAGCTCGTAGCCGGAGAGAGAATCGTCCAGGCATGGCACATTGCCAACTGGGAGCCCGGAGATTATTCGATCGTCAGATTTGAACTCGAAGCCACTACAGAAGACGAGTGCAAGTTGGTGCTCGATCACCTAGCCTCCCCCTCACAGGCATCTGAGTTGGGATTAAGCATGGACGACGGACGATATCGTCGTCTACTGCTCGAGTGAGTCCTGTCCGGCGAGCGGATTCGCTTACGGCCTGATGCTTAAAAAAGGCTACGAATGTTCGTCGCTATGCTGGCGGAATATCTGACTGGGAAGAGGCCAATTACCCGATGGAGAGCGAGATGGTTTAACGCTTTTTGAGAGCCCGGTCGTTATTCGTCGGGTGACGGGTATCGGATCCATTGCCGCTGAGCGCCAGATTTGAATAATGGTAGAGAACGGGCCAAGAAGCACGACAGCAGGTATCGCTACGGTCGTCCACACGAATGAAAATTCCGCTCTGAACGGGAAGTATCAGTGGGGTCGTCGCGATGAAGATGAGCGGAACCTCAATGAGAGCGCCAGAGAGCATCATTTGAGCGCATTCCATGGTGGGGAGTCGGCGACCGCCACTATTGTATGATTTGAGCTTGTATCCTCTCCGATAATTTGGTATTTGATAGGCACATCTTATTCGGAGGATTCGAAACTGAAAGACAAAGTCATTCTCGTTGCCGCTTCTTCAGCTGGCCTGGGATATGGGATTGCAGACGCCGTCGCCCGAGATGGTGCGCGCGTCTCCATGGCGAGCAGAACTCGGGATCGCATCGATGCTGCGGCTTCTGAAATCGCCAGCAAGCACGGCGCGGAAACGCGCGCGTACCAGATGGACGCATCCGACGCAGCATCCATCGATCAGTGGGTCTCCAAATCTCTCGAAGATTTTGGACGGATCGACGGGCTGGTCGTGAACGCAGGCGGCCCGCCACCCGGCAAATTTGACAATTTTTCTGACGAAGATTGGGAAAAAGGGTTCAATCTCACCCTCATGAGCGCCGTTCGAATGATCCGCGCCGT
>CALBJU010000252.1 GCA_937893205.1 uncultured Bacteroidota bacterium | reverse complement strand
TCAGCAGCGCATCGAACCAGCCATTGGCGCGGGCCGTGGCCCGCGCCCTTTCGTATGTATCACGATGAGTTGTCTTATGTCTGAACCACGGATTCCCAGACGAGACCCGGGTGAACGAGAGACCGATCTTCAGCTCTTCATCTCCCTTGTCCTGAAGCGGCTTCGATTCGACGGAAAGAGCACCATTTTCGCTCAGAAGGACCCGAATTCGATGATCCCCGCTGCCCGGAAGAGACTGGCAGAAGGCGTTCACTTCATCTCTTACTCCGTTGCGATCGAAGGAAAACCCAAATTCCGAACTGGAACCCTCCAGTCGGTCAAGGTGGAATTCTATGAGCGCGATCTTACCTGAGAAACGCATCGTTTCTATCAACTCAAAACCACTCTCCAACCGTTTGTCTGGCGTTACAAACTGCCTTTTCAGCAGGGCTTCGAGGTATTCATCTTCGGGATCGGAGTCCCATACAATGCCACCTCCCGCCCCGAACGTCATCTTCGAGTCCGAAAACGTCGCGGTCCGGATGGCAACAGAAAAGGTAGCTTCTTCGGGTAGCGAGCCAGTGGAATCGGGGGAGCTGGGCGAGGCGTAGCCAATGGTCCCGCAATAGACTCCGCGGGGGGATGCTTCAATTTCTGCGATTCGTCGCATCGCCCGAATCTTAGGCGCCCCCGTGATCGATCCGCACGGAAATAGCGCGGAGAAAATGTCAGACAATCGCGTCCCAGGCTCGACGGTTCCGCGAACCGTAGACGTCATCTGAAGCACGGAGGGTAGCTTTTCGACCGAGAAAAGATCGGGCACGTGAACGGATCCCGGTTTACAAACCATCGAAAGATCGTTTCTGAGAAGGTCCACGATCATCAGGTTTTCGGCCCGGTTCTTCTCGTCATGTTGCAGCCACTCGCTGAGCGCATGATCTTCACCGTCCGAAACTCCTCTGGGTGCGGTCCCTTTCATCGGACGAGCGGTCAGCTCGGAATCTGACAGGTGAAAAAACAGCTCCGGAGAAAATGAAAGGATGGTGACGTCAGGCGCAATGATGATACTTCCGAAGTTGACTGGCTGGCGTGATCGGAGCACTGGATAGAGCGATACTGGATCTCCCTCGAAAGCTGCTGAAAATCGGGTAGTGTGGTTGATCTGATACACATCTCCTTCGTGGATGAGCTCTTTGATGGTATCGACAGCCCGCTGGAACGACCCTTCCGGCTCCGTTTCCGTCAGCGCCAACGCGTCCGCTCTACCCTCCAGGTTCGCCCCTTCCACCGATTCACGATCACTATACACGCCGAACCAGGCCAGTGGGTAACCCAATGCTGCCCGCCAGTCCTGCGATTTCAGATCGGAGAATTTGTCGGGTAAAAACGAAAATCCGGCCTCATAGCTCAGATATCCCGCCACGAACATTCCACCGTTCGTTTCCTCATCGAGACGGGACAACAGATCCGGGATTTCATGCACGAAATCAGCCCGGTACGTCCGAATCGGGTTTCGAAACAGAAATGCGCTGCCGTGAGGACCCTCACCTGTGCCGTCCAGGAAGACGGTGCCTTCGGCCCCGAGGGCCTCGATCAATTCATCAATAGTCGTCACCGAGGGCAAATACCGGTTTGCGATTCATCCATGTGCCACGAGTGAAGTCTGGAAAAGCCTGAGGCGCATTCCCAGCAGAAATGGAAGCTTCAGAAAGCGGAGAGATTACGCTCCAGGTTGCGGCGTCGTAGGCATCGAGTGGGGTATCGACTCCCCTTCTGACGGATTCGACGAAAGCATGATCAACGAAAAAATCCATCCCGCCGTGCCCGGCACCGGTTGCCTTCGATTCATACTTCTTCCAGAGAGGGTGATCGTACTGCTTGAGGAATGGTTCAGCCTCGGTCCAAGTGTGCGCATTGGTCAATCCATCCAAACAGAGCGAACGGTTCACGTCCATCCAGATACCCTTTTCTCCCTGAACACGGAAGCCCAGTGAATACGGGCGTGGCAGATTAGTGTCGTGGCTGACGATGATCGACTCCCCGTTCTGCGTTCGGATCACTGTTGTGATCACGTCGCCCAACATGAAATCGACCGATGCGTTGGGGTGATCCTCACCGCCTTCCTGAACGACATAATTGTGCAATCCCCGGCTCTTGGAAGCGGTTGACGTTAGAGAAACGAAACGATTGCCGCGATTGATGTCTGTGTAAACGGCAATAGGGCCAATTCCGTGGGTCGGATAGAGATCACCGTTTCGATGGACTGAATGTGCCGTTCTCCATTTGGCCTCAGAAAAGGCTTTTTCTCCAAATTCCACTCCTCCTCCATACGGCTGGCTGCCGTTGTTGAACTTGACGCCCCGCAGATCATGCTGATACCCGCATTCCAGGTGAATCAGATCTCCGAACAGATCCTGCCGCACCATGTTCAGAATGGCCATCACATCTCGGCGATAGCACACGTTTTCCAGAATCATGCATGGTTTACCGGTCTCCTCATACGCATTGACCAGGTCCCAGCATTCTTCAATCGTATTCGCCGCCGAGACCTCCACCCCAGCATATTTACCTGCCTTCATCGCCGCAACAGCCATCCGAGAGTGCCATAGCCAGGGAGTAGCAATGATCACCCCATCGATATCATCACGCTCCAGCATCTGCTCGAACGCCGTTTCGCTGTCTCCGTAAACGGCTGCTTCTGGCTTACCGGCTTCCCTAATCTGTTTTTGAGCCGCCTCGATCGCCGCTGGATCAATGTCGCAGATCGCTGGGACCTCGGTATCCTCACGCCGAAGGATTATGTTCAAATGGTTTCGTCCTCTCAGGCCTACACCAATGAATGCAATTCGGGCCCTCCGATCATCTTTTCCACTCAAGAAAGCTGCAGCCTTGTCCTTTACATCTTCCGCCAGAACCTTTCCCGATCCAACACTGGCTCCGACACCTGCGATTGCCCCTGCCTGTAAGAATTTTCGTCTGTCCATGCTCCGTCTTCACCCTGTCGATGTTTTTTTGGTTGGCGCGCGCACTCGAACCGTCGTGCTTGTGAAGTACGGTTGGCCCAAGACGAATGTCAAGCAGTAATAGCAGTAGGCACAGGATATTCGAATGCCGGATTGCTACCTTTGCGCCTCCCCCCATCTGAACGAGTTTTCTGCATGCAGCTTTCAACACTGGATTGGACCATCATGGGCGCGTTTTTCCTCGTGTCCCTGGGCATCGGTCTGGCCGTCTCGCGCCGCTCGGGCAAAAGCTTTCGTTCATTCTTTCTTGCAGGACAATCGATGCCATGGTGGCTGCTCGGCATTTCGATGGTGGCCACCACCTTTTCCACGGACACACCCAACCTCGTGACCGACATCGTCCGTGGATCTGGCACCGACGGAAACTGGACGTGGTGGGCGTTCCTGCTGACCGGCATG
>CALBJU010000251.1 GCA_937893205.1 uncultured Bacteroidota bacterium | reverse complement strand
GAAAACGATGTTCCGAAATTTGCTGAAGACATTAAATGAGCGGAAGTCTGCATCTGGATAATCCTCCGTTTTCAGCCGGTTAGGCCTAATTGGTTTGTTGGCGACGCGATGTCCGATGAACTGTACTGATTCAATACAAATACCGCGCCCGTTTTGGAAATAGACACGGCGACCGATTCGATCATAACCCGCTGAACAGCACTATCTGGCGGGAAATGCCCGTCTTGGTGAATGGTCGTTCACACTTACTACACACAATTCGCGAATAATAACTAACTGTTATTTTTATACTTACCGTCATTTTTGCCGGTATTCAGCCCTCCGGGCAGCAGGATGGCGAATTACCCTCAATCGAACGGAATTATCTACCTCGGATGCACTTCTTTTCCTCTGGGGTGACTTCGAATCAGGACATCGACCACCAGAATGGACACCAAAACCTCTCGTTCGTGACGCTTATCAGTCATAATTGACATCTCCAGGTCCGATTTCCACATAACGAAACAAATGTCTGCAAGGCCGTATACCGATTTCCATAAAATGGAACTTGAATCACCTTTTCACTTCTGTCACAAGAAAGATGCTGAAACTTCTGACACGCTCCGAAGAATTCGTACTCCTGGCCGTATGGCGTCTTCAGCAGGATGCGTATAGTCTCGCAATCCAGGGAGAAATCTCTCGAATTACTGGTTACGAATGGTCCCTGGGATCGATTTACACTCCTCTCGAGCGGCTTCATCGCAAGCGTTTGCTCACCTCTTCCCTCAGCAGCTCTACGCCAGAGCGAGGCGGCCGAAAGAAACGCCTCTACCTGCTGACATCCGATGGAAGAAGCGCCCTGGCTCGCGTTCGACAGGTTGAGCGTGCGATGTGGGCTGGTCTGCCTGAAATGGCACTTGGAGGAACTGTCAAATGACGAACTCATCTCCAAATTGACCACCCCGGATAAGCGCAGCCATCCTGGCCTGGCTTCTGCACGATGATTGGCAGACTCCAGCTGGAGATTTTGAGGAAGCCTTTCACTACCGCATCGATCAAGACGGTCTCAGAGCCGCTCGCCGCTGGTACCGCTGGCAGGTCCTTCAACTCATTCCCGACCGTATCACCGAAAAGATGATCTGGAATTCCGCAATGTTCTTCACCAACCTGAAAATATCTGTTCGCACACTCCGAAAGAATCCTGGATTCGCCGCCATCAATATGGGTGGTCTCGCGGTGGGCTTAGCGGCCTGTATTCTGATCATGCTTTTCATCAAGGACGAACTGACCTTCGATGCCTTCCATCCCAACTCCAATCAGATCGTTCGGGTCGTCGAAGAATTGACTGGCGGTGATGGTGTAGAACAACACTTCGGCTATAGTCGGGTCGCGCTGGCAAATGCCGCACCGGAGCAGATTCCTGAAATTCTAGCCTCTGTCGCGATGGTTGGCCCGAGCATGCTCGGTAGACAGACCGTTCAGACGGATGGTGCCCGCTTCTATGAGGATTCCTACTGGTTCGTTAAGCCGTCATTCTTTGAGCTGTTCAACTTCCAGTTTTTAAGCGGCAATCCCGAATCTGCTCTGGTTGAGCCAAGAAGCGTCGTTCTGACTCGGAGCGCAGCCATGAGATACTTCGGGACGAACGACCCTCTCGGGCAAATTATTAATTTCGAGCGGCAGGGCGATTTTCAGGTTACGGGGGTGCTCGAGGACATCCCCGAAAACTCGCACCTCGACTTCCGCATGCTCCTGTCCTATGAATCCTTCACCACTATGGACGGTGCGCTGGAGTTTCTGGAATCATGGGAGCGCAATGGCGCAATCACATACCTGCTTCTCGCTGAAGGCTCCAATCGTGCCGCGGTAGAGTCCAAGCTAGCTGAATTGACAAGCTCGTTCCTCTCTTCCGGCGAATCGGATGTGCCAAAGATTCATCTCCAACCACTGAGCGACATTCATTTCGGGTCTGAACACATTGTATTTGAAGAAAACGTTCGAGAAGCTTCCATCTCCTCCGTCTGGATGTTCGGAATTATCGCCGCGTTTATCATGTTTATCGCGGTCATCAACTACACCAACATGACCACGGCTGGCTCCATGAAACGGGCCCGCGAAATCGGGATGAGAAAGGCCGTCGGTGCTAACAGATCTCAGGTGGCGCGCCAGTTTTTCAGCGAATCAACTGTTCTGGTGTCTCTGGCCCTGCTGTCGGCTCTTCTTTTGGCCAAGGCCTCATTGCCGGCTTTCAACTCAATATCAGGTAAATCGCTGGTATTCAGCGACATTCTCGACACTTGGTCGATAATCAGCCTCGTTGGCCTGGCCTTGATAGTTGGCCTACTTTCTGGAGCCTATCCAGCGTTGTTTTGTCCAGGTTCAATCCAGTCACCGTGCTGAAGGGCCAAGTCGGTACCAATTCGGGTGCTCCCCGATTGAGACAGGGACTCGTTGTCGCTCAGTTCGCCCTCTCAATTGGCCTGATCATCGCAAGTCTTATCGTCTTTCGCCAAATGAACTTCGTCCAGCAAGCCAATCTGGGATTCGAAGAAGATCAGCTGATCGTTGTGGACATCAATGATGGAGGGGTTCGGAGGGACTTTCGCACCATTGTCAGTGAGTATCTCTCCCTTTCTGATGTCACCAATGTCTCGGTTTCGTCCAATACTCCGGGTGACTGGAAGTCCATCACGCAGATTGATGTGCGATCTAGTGAGGGAGGGGACGAAGATCTGATCGGTTCTCATTTTCTCGGGATAGACGATCGGTTCATTGAGACGTTTGACATGAGCCTCGTAGAAGGACGTAATTTGTCGTTGGAGACGATAGCAGATTCCATGTCGGTGTTGGTCAATCGGACGGCGGCCAACAATTTGGGAGTTACCGTCGGAGATCGAATTCATATCCCGGGCTCTTCGCTCTTTCGAAGCAGATCTGAATCGACATTCGAGCCAACAGTTGTCGGCATCGTCGAGGACTTTCACTTTGAATCTCTCCACAAGGCGATCGGCCCCATGATTCTGGGATATTATTCCAACCCCATCGACGTGATCGACTATTTCACCATTCGCGTTGCGGGCTCAAATGTCGCAGAATCCGTTGGAATGCTGAGAGAGGTAGGCGAGAAATTCGATGCCGGTCATCCGTTCGAGTTCAACTTTCTGGATGATCGTATTCAGGATTTTTACGAATCGGAAGCGCGAATCGGCAACATTTTCTCGCTGGCAACCGGCCTCGCCATTTTAATCGCCTGCCTCGGATTATTTGGGCTCACGGCATACACCGTAGCTCATCGAACAAAAGAAATCGGCGTCAGAAAAGTTCTGGGCTCCAGCGGAGCTGGGATCGTCAAATTGTTGACGCGTGAGATCGTTTGGCTGGTCCTGATCGCATTTCTGATTTCTGCGCCCGTATCGTGGTTGGCGATGAACACCTGGCTGTCGGGATTCGCCTACCGGATCGACATCAGTATCGGAATGGTCCTGGCAGCCGGCGCTGTTTCGCTGCTGTGTGCGCTGGGAACGGTGAGTTATCAAGCGTTAAAGGCCGCACGACTCGACCCAGTGAAAAGTCTGCGTTACGAATAAAATCCTGCGCTAGGGCAATACGATTTCTTTCCGCAGTCTGGCGACCGGGATGCCGAGTTGTTCGCGGTACTTGGTCACAGTTCTACGGGCGATCTGAAATCCTTTTCCTTCCAGCATGGTTGCAATGCGCTGATCCGATAGCGGCTTGTTCTTGTCTTCCTCGCCAATTATTCGCTCGATGATGGCCTTGACCTCCTTGTTCGATACCTCTTCTCCCGAATCGGTCAATAATCCCTCGGAAAAGAAGTACTTCAATTCATAAACGCCATATTCGGTCTGAACGTACTTGCCGTTCACGACGCGAGATATAGTGGATATGTCCATTCGGATAATCTCCGCTATGTCCTTCAGGATCATGGGTTTCAGGTTTCCCTCCCCTTGTCTGAAGAACTCGGCCTGCTGCTCGACAATCGCGTGCATCACCGAGAGCATAGTCTGGCGTCTCTGATTAATTGAATTGATAAACCAGCGAGCGGACTCGAACTTCGATTTCAAGAAATTCCGAGTCTCAGCATCATAAGTCTGTTGACCCTTTTTCTTATCCGTAACGACCTGTTCCAACATCTGGCGATACTGTTGGGAGACGCGAAGCTCGGGGGCATTTCCCGAATTCAGTGATATGAAAAACTCTCCGTCTTCCTGACGAACGGTGAAGTCCGGGGTGATGTAATTTTCAGCGGCCGAAAACTCTCCTTCGCCGGGCTTGGGATTCAAGTGACGGATCAGCTCGAACGCTGCCTTCAGTTCATGCCCTTCGATTCCGAGACGGCGCATGATCTGATCGTAGTGCTTCATCGTGAATGCCTTGTAGGAATGGGTCAGCATTTCGATAGCCACATCGCGGCCAGACAGTTCCTCTGGAAGCATTTCCAACTGGATCAGCAGGCACTCCTTCAGGTCGCGCGATGCCACGCCCACGGGCTCGAGCCGTTGAATACGAAACAGCACGTCCTCAACATCTTCCTCAGATAACATGAGGCCCTGGTTGAAAGCCACGTCGTCAACAATCGATTCAAGTGGCCTTCTCAAATATCCATCCTCGTCGATGGATCCGATGATCTGATCCGCAATGAGCGCATCCTCTTCGTTCAGATTCAAAAAAGAGAGCTGGTCGAAGAGATGTTCGGTCATACTGCTCATGGCAACCATGGGCATCTCTCTGCGATCTTCATCGTCGCTGTGATCGACGGTGGCCTTATATCCATACAGGTCATCGCCGGTGTCCATCAGCTCCTCCCAATCGTAGTCATCATCGGAAGTCTCGTCCTCACTCACAACATCGTCGTAATCCCCATCCTCAGTCTGCTCATCCAGAACATCTTCGAGAGCTTCCTCACCTTCTTCAAGCAGCGGATTAATTTCCATCTCTTGCTTGATGCGCTGCTCAAGCGCCAACGTCGGCAGCTGGAGCAGCTTGATGTACTGGATCTGCTGCGGAGAGAGCCGCTGCTGGAGAGATTGTCGTTGTTGCAGATGCAGCATGGCTTCCCTTAGGTACTCTGGTTGGGGGCCACGGATGACTCATCGCTCGCGAGAAACTCTCGGCGTTCCCGCACCATCTCCATAAACTCGCTATACCACTTCGATCCATATTTTCTCGAGAGCGGTTTTTCCAGATATTCGGCCAGGTAGGTAGCTGTACTCTTCCCGTATGTGATGGCCGGTTTGCAGATCTCGACCTGCTCATAGTTTAGCGAATCATACTCGCCGAGCTGTTCAGCCCTGAGTGGGAAAAGATGACATGAGATGGGCTTTTCGAAGGAAATCTTTCCTTCCTGATAAGCTTCTTGAATCGCGCACTTAGCGATGAGACCATCATAACGAACGAAGACACATTCGGAATCATCCACACAAGTTGTGGCATAATACCCAGGTGTGATTTCCTCCCAGGCGCCGTCTTTTTCGATTACGGCGAGAGCTTCATCGCGAAGGCGATCCTTGATATGAGGAAGAATCGCCTCTATCTCAGTGAGCTCACTTTCTTCAAGCGGTGCACCCGATTCCCCCACTACGCAACAAGCGCCTTTGCACGCGCCCAGGCTGCAGCAAAAAGCAGCTTGAACGACGTCGTCAGAGATAAGTACTTGGTCCACCACAAACATGATGCCGTATTCTATCGCTCACTGATTCAATAGTCAATATTGAAGGTATCGGATGTGTCTGTTCCAAGTAAACTTCGAATACAATTCTCAGGCTAAGGGAATGGCCCGCACCAGTTTTGGGATTTTTTGTTTTCAGAAAATAACTATCGAATCCTGAGATGGACTTTTTTTACCCGAAGATGTTCAGATATAGGGCTTTGTGACTATCGTATGCTCACCCCCTTCAACGATAGCAGTATATCCATGAGCGTAGGGAAGTATTTATGGCCCGACACATCCGGCCAGATTAAAATCAGTGATCCCCCCCTGGATCGGCAAGCGTGCTTTCAGATTGTGTTTTCGGACCCTAAATTGCATTCTGCCCGCGACTACCAGGACCCCATCAATTCGATTGATGTCGATGATTGAACGATCAGGAGAAATTTCAGGCCAGACATCCCCTCCAGAGGAGGATTTCGAGAAAGCCCTGCGCCCTAAATCGCTGGACGAGTTCATCGGCCAGGAGCAGATCAAGAAGAATCTCCAGGTATTCATGACGGCTGCCCAGCGCCGTAACGAATGCCTGGATCACGTGCTGCTGTCCGGCCCGCCGGGACTCGGCAAGACCACTCTCGCATACATCATTGGTGCCGAGATGGGGGCGCAAGTGAAGACGACCTCGGGTCCCGTTCTAGACAAGCCTGCTTCCATTGCCGGTTTGTTGACCAATCTCGATGAGGGGGATATCCTTTTCATCGATGAGATTCATCGTTTGGCACCGGTAGTGGAAGAGTACTTGTACGCCGCCATGGAGGACTATCACATCGATATTCTGATCGATTCAGGTCCGAGCGCGCGAAGCGTCAAGATCACCCTTCCGCCGTTTACTCTGATCGGTGCAACCACGCGAAAGGGTTTGCTCACAGCTCCTCTTCGCGCGCGATTTGGTATCGATTTTCGCTACGACTATTACTCCGCTGCGCAACTCAACGAGATTGTGGATCGATCCGCGAGACTTCTCGGAGTCGAGGTGACTGCGGATGGCTCAAGAGAAATTGCGCGGCGTTCCCGCGGAACACCGCGCGTCGCGAATCGCCTGCTGAGAAGGACGAGAGACTATGCGGAAGTCGATGGGGACGGCAGAATCACACGCGAACTGGCGGACCACGCGCTGAATTCGCTGAATGTCGATGTCGAAGGCCTCGACGATATGGATACTCGCATTCTGATGACCCTCATGGAGAAATTCGGCGGCGGTCCAACTGGATTGACGAACCTGGCCGTGTCAGTCGGCGAGGACGCTGGAACGATAGAGGAGGTGTACGAGCCCTATCTCATTCAGGAAGGATACATCGAACGCACCCCGAGGGGCCGCATGGCAACTCCTGCGGCGTACCGCCATTTCGGACTTGAGCCCACAGGACGAAATGTGGATCTGTTCGAAAAATAGGCCAG
>CALBJU010000250.1 GCA_937893205.1 uncultured Bacteroidota bacterium | reverse complement strand
TCAACTGAACAGGAATCTTTGACAACCGAGCAAGTCAAGTCTATATTCAAGGTTAGTCCGAAGGCGTGCTCCCGGATCGTCCGGCATGCTCCCGAAAGCCCCTCAACTTGGGGTTCTCGATTCGGAATCCAATCTCGATAACATACAGACGCACGATGTCAGAAGATTACGGAATTGCTCTTGGAATGATCGAGACTCGTGGCCTCGTTGGGGCCATCGAAGCAGCCGATGCGATGGTGAAAGCCGCAAAGGTCAATCTCATGGGGAAGGAAAAAATAGGAGGCGGATTCGTGACCGTTATGGTTCGCGGAGATGTGGGAGCGGTGAAGGCCGCAACTGACGCCGGCGCGGCAGCAGCCGAACGGGTAGGAGAGCTCGTTTCGGTCCACGTAATTCCTCGGCCGCACTCAGATGTGGAAGCCATTCTGCCTTCTGGATCGGATGGATAATCAGGCCATCCGGGGCTTAACCTCGGGTTGGATACACGACTCGCAAGTATGGCGAATGCTTTTCAAGAAGCGTATGGCATGGTAGAGACTCGTGGGCTGGTGGCAGCTATCGAAGCCGCTGACGCCATGATGAAGGCATCCAACGTAAACCTGGTGGGACTTGAGCAGACGATGGCGGCGCTCATCACCGTCCAGGTAACGGGCGAGACGGCAGCGGTGCAAGCGGCGGTGGATGCAGGAACCGCTGCGGCTACAAAGATCGGAGAGGTGATATCATCCCACGTGATTGCCCGCCCTGCCCCGGAAGTTTTTGCCATGCAGTTCGAGTCACCGACCTCGTCGAGCTCCTCGTCCTCTTCCTCGTCGAGCTCCAAATTGCCCGCGTCCTCCCTGGAGGATATGACCGTCAGGCAGTTGCGCACTTTAGCGAGAAGCCAGAAAAGCCTTTCTTTGAAGGGACGAGAGATTGCACGGGCCAACAAGCAACAGTTGCTCAAGGCCCTGCGTAAGCGTTAGACGAAAGTGTTCGTTTCCACGGTGTCCAGCCAGGTGTCCAGATGAGCAAGACTCTCTTATCACGATTCCAGAACCTGCTGAGCGGTACGCCCGTGGCCGGCAGGGCGGAATTCGATGAGCCGCAGAATAAAGGATTCGTCATTTCGATGTGCGTGCTGACGTCTTTTGTGCTTTGGTTCGCCTTCAGCATGCAAGAGACCTACACGCAAGTGCTGGAATTCGACACCGAAGTGTTGAATCTTCCGCCGGATATGGCTCTGAGCCAGCTCCCGCCGAAGACCATCCAGGTTCAGATCGAAGGGGAAGGAATTCAGATACTGCGCCTCTACTACAAGCCGCCGGTAATACCAATCGATGCCTTGGCAGAAGAGATAAACCTGGCGATGAAGGCGCCAGAGTTCATAACGAATGTCAGCATTCTGGCAGTCACACCCAGACTGGTTGACATTGGTCTTGAAGAGCGGGTAGTCAGGCGCGTCCCCATCCGCTCTCGGGTGTCCATGGAATATGCTTCTACCTTCAGAAGAATTGGTGACATCAAACTGTCTCCGGATTCCATTCTCATTTCAGGAGCTCGTTCCATTGTGGATGGGGTCGAATACTGGCCGACGGCGCAGCGTAGTCTTGGTGAGATGCGTGACTCGCTGGATGTAGTCATTGCGCTTTCCGATTCACTGAGCACACTGATTTCTCTGGAGTTCAGTGAGGTCCGCATCCAAGCCAATATTCAAGCCTTCACGGAGGCTGAGCGGATTATTGAGGTTCGGACCATGGATTTACCGCCAGGCATGGGCGTCAACTACTCGCCCACGACGGTAAGAGTGGTTTACCAGATACCCATTTCTCAGTTTGATGCCTCGCTCGAAACGGACGATTTTTATGTTTTCGTGCCGTACGAGGACATTGTTCTGGACAACCTGGGCGAGGTCTATCCGATCCTGCATGTGCCCGATTTTCTGGAAATTCAAAATCCCGTTTTCAGTCCCGAGTCCCATCGGTATTTTGAACTGTGATGTTTGGGCGGCAGAACGGGGAGCGGAAATCTCGTCCGACCTGGGTTGAACTATCTGAAGGAATTCTGACCGCGGATGGTGTCTGGTATCACACGCGGGAGGAGGATTTACAGAACTTTGCCCCGGAGGTGATCGAGCACTACGGAATTTCTGTACTTCTAGGGCGGTCCGACTCCTGGGTAAAACTGCCGGTAACAGCGACGCTTCTCTCGCTGATTCTATTCTTGCTGGTCGTCTCACCGTGGTTGGCGGCCCTTTACGCTCTGGCGGTTTTTCTTCTACTTTCCCTGCTATCGCCGTTCGTCGTTTTTTTCGGACTGATTCCAACCGTGTCCCGGCTCAATCACCCCATCGCGCAAGGACTCGGATATATCGCTGTTCTGACCTTTCTGGCTGCGAACAATCAGATGGCGGCTCTCGGCGTGGGACTCATCGGATTCGTGGTTCTGAGGTTGCAGTTCGTGACGAGACTGATAGCCCCGTTGTCTTCTCGTTTTCACAAGGCCATGTCGCCACTGAGCGCTCCAGATTCGATCCTTCGAAACGTATTGATCCGAGCATCACTGAAACATGGCTATGATGCGGGTGCACTGTCGAAAATGCAGGATCGGATGCTCGACATCATGAACTATCGAAAAAAGTCCGCCAAGTAGTCGAAAATTAATATATTTGCGCCCGGCCTTCTCATTTCTCACATACCCACACCTCATTATCCAGGCTCCGGACCTCCATACACAGAAGACATCAGGCTTCGGGCAAGAGCTTCGAAAGAAGCTCAAAACGGCTCTGGAGCATCATTTGAGAGATGCTGACCCCTCGGACAGCGGGTTGATCCGCATTGAAATCCCGCTTCCTACGATCGATCCATTTACCTGGCTGCACGCGCAAAAGGGTCTGGATCACATGTATTGGCGAGGCCGTCACGCCGATGACAGGGTGGCCATGTGTGGAGTGGCCCGTGTGATTTCGGGAGACAATCGGCCTGATTTTGAACATCTTGGCCGCGAAATCGATGAGTTTCTCGAACGACCTGGTGCCGAACCCCGACTGTATGGTGGACTGCGTTTCGATCTGGACCGCAACGCTGACACCACGTGGTTCGGTTTTCCCGCATGGCGATTCGTCCTTCCGAGGTTTGAGTTGCACCGCCACGGCGAACGAACCTTTCTCTGTTGCAACCTCGTGTTGCCCGAGGACCTTACCATCCAGGATACGCTCTTCGAGCAAGTCGCCGAACTTACGTTCCCCAGGGGAAAGCTTAACGAATTGCTACCCAGACCAGTTCACCGAACAGATTACCCCGGATTTGATGGATGGAAAAATCAGGTCAAGTGGTCACTCGATGCGTTCAGTAGAGAATTGCTGCAAAAGGTCGTGCTCGCGCGCCGGGTAGACTTCAAATTTGAGGAGATTCCCGACCCCGTCCTCTTACTGAATGTTCTTCAGGGGGCGACTCCAGATTGCTTTCACTTCCTTTTTGAGTCTGAGGAAGGAGTTTTTCTGGGTGCTACGCCAGAGCGCCTTTTTTTCCGCCGGGGAAGAGAAGTCTTCAGCGAAGCCGTAGCGGGCACCCGTCCGAGAGGGGAGACCACCGACGACGACGAGGCCTACTTGGCCTCCCTCCTGGGAAGCGAGAAAGACCAGCGGGAGCATGCCTTTGTTCGTGATTTTATCAGGGATGTACTGAACGCCTGTTGCCAGTCGGTTACGGTGGACGAGGTCGCGTCTGAGATGAAACTCGCAGGAGGAAGGCATCTTTGTTCGCGCCTTTCCGGTACGCTCCTGCCGGGTATTACGGATCTGGATCTGCTCGATCGATTGCACCCGACACCGGCTGTAGGCGGAGCGCCGACGACACTGGCAATGGAAGCCATCGACTCACTTGAAGACTTTGATCGGGGCTGGTACGCGGGCCCCATAGGCTGGATTACAAGGGACTCAGCCGAATTTGCGGTCGCTCTTCGGTGTGGGGTTCTCGCAGGAGACACGCTGTCTCTGTTTTCGGGCGCGGGACTCGTCGAAGGCTCGGAGCCTGGTGACGAATGGCTCGAAATTGAACAAAAAATTACGGACTTTACCCACATTCTCGGTCTTGAACTCAAGAGCCCCAAATAGAAATCGATTCTGGACCGATCTGATGGTCGAAGAGCTCGTCAGAAATGGCGTGACGACCTTTTATGCAGCTCCTGGATCCAGATCTACCCCTCTTGTGATGGCCGCGGCCTCCCACGAGCTGACTACCGTTCACATGCATTTCGACGAACGAGGAACGGCTTTTCAGGCCCTGGGATACGGCAAAGCCAGGGGTCATGCGGCGGCATGGATAACCACGTCCGGGACTGCGCTGGCAAATGGATATCCCGCAGTCATCGAGGCATCGATGGAGGAGGTGCCCATGATTCTTCTGACGGCAGATCGTCCTCCTGAGCTGCGGGACACCGATTCCAATCAGACCATCGGGCAGCAAGGAATTTTTGGAGACTACGTAGAATGGTTCGTTGATCTCGCGGCGCCGTCGGGCGACATTCCGGCGGAGTATGTGCTGACGACCATCGACGAGGCTGTGGCTCGATCGCGCAGAGGCGCCGTTCACCTCAACTGTATGTTTCGCGAGCCTTTGGCACCTACTCCGAAACCGTACGAGGACAATGCGTCGGCACGATTGCAAGAGTGGGACGAAAGTGGCGCCCCGTTCACGACGTACCAACATGCAGAGTCTGTCAGCCGTGACAGTGTCACCAGGCTTCTGGATGAGCTGGCTGGCGCCAAACGGCCCATGATCCTTCTGGGCCGATTACGCGGTGATCCTCTCGCCATCAGGGATGCAGTCATTCGGTGCTGCAAGCCGTTTGGCGCTGTGTTCATCGCCGATATATCCTCTCAGGCGCGCCTTGGTCTGGGTTCTGAAATT
>CALBJU010000249.1 GCA_937893205.1 uncultured Bacteroidota bacterium | reverse complement strand
TCGGTCGCCGTCCTGGGATCGTCGTCAAGCGACACCGCTGACATGACCGCGACGCCGTGAGCGCCGACACGGATCAGATCTGGAACGCGCCCGGGTGTTATCCCCGCGATAGCGATTACGGGGATCTGGACCAAATTACAGACCTCCAGCACAGGCTCCAGACCCTTTTCGGGAAGTGGATTATCCTTCGATCGGGTCTTGAAAATCGGTCCAAAGCCGATGTAATCTGCCCCAGCTTGTTCGGCCTGAAGGGCAAGGCTCAGGGATGAAGCCGTGATACCGATTAGCGCATCGGGGCCTAACACCTCCCTCGCATACTTAATCGGCATGTCCATCTGGCCCAGATGTACGCCATCCGCACCAACGGCGAGTGCTACGTCCACCCGATCATTGATGAGGAGGCATATGTTGGCCCTCGCACAGACGGCAGCTACGGCCTCCGCTGCAAACAAGAGATCTCGGATCAGACCCACTTTTTGCCGAAATTGAATAACGTCTGCGCCCCCGTCGATTGCCATGGAGGCCAATTCGGCGTGGGTGTATCGTTGCTGAAAATAAAAGTCGGTCAGGACGTGAAGTTTGCCAATTGATTGCTGCATCAGTTGGTCGGATTCGTAGGAGTTTAGTAGGTTAGGGCCGCCTGTACATGCATCGCCAAGTTATGCTCCAAGAAAGAATAATATCATGAGTCATCCCGAGAGAAATTCACGCCGCGACTTTATCCTTAAAAGCACGGCTGTAGGGCTTGCAGCTACGTTGGGGGGTGCGCCCCGAGTGGTAGGCGCCGTTGCTGATCAATTCAAGGCCAAGAAGCCCGCCGGACCCGTTGTTATCTGCAGCAGAAATGGCGAGAGGGCGATAGTTAAAGCGTTAGAGATCATTCAATCAGGAGGCGACGCTCTGGAGGCGGTCGTTGCCGGTGTGAACCTGGTGGAGGAGGACCCCAATGACACAAGCGTCGGATATGGTGGCCTACCGAATGCGCTCGGCGTTGTGCAGCTGGATTCGGCTGTGATGCACGGACCAACCGCACGGGCGGGATCTGTTGCTTGTATTGAAGGGATCATGTATCCGTCAAAAGTGGCGAAGCTCGTTCTGGAGCGCACGGACCACGTCAATCTGGTTGCCCAGGGCGCGCAAGACTTCGCAGTAATGCACGGATTTCCCGTAGAGGATCTGCTGACTGATAGGGCTCGCGAGAGGTGGGTTCGTTGGCGCGAAAACCTGTCCAACCAGGACGACTATCTGCCGGCGCATGAGGCCGACGAGAAGGGAATCGGATCCGTATATCAGCCCGAGGCTCGAACATGGGGTACGATTCATTGCTCCGCTATTGACCTCGCGGGAAATATCTCCTCAGTGACTACCACTTCCGGATTGGCGTTCAAGATTCCGGGGCGTGTAGGCGATTCGCCGATAATCGGAGCCGGACTGTATTGCGACAATGAGGTTGGTGCTGCAGGATCGACGGGCCGTGGAGAAGCGAATCTTGAGAGCCTGGCCAGTTTCCTGATCGTTGAGCGCATGCGCGAAGGAGACTCTCCTCAGGATGCCTGTCTCTTCGCCTGTCAGCGTATTGCTGACCATACAAAACTAGCCAGACTGCAGGACGAGAATGGACGACCAGACTTCAACGTCAAGTTCTATGCGCTGAATGCAGCCGGAGAAGTCGGTGGAGGAGAGATATGGGGCGGAAACGGCACGTTCAGAGCGGCGAATTCTGAAGGATCGTATCTCGTAGACCTGGCATACTTGTACAAATCAGAATAGATAGCCCAATCTGCCGATGACAGACGTCCTGCTTGTCGGATAATCCTGTTCTCTCATTTTCCATAGCGCTCATTTTCCCAAGCCTAAATCAAAACGTGAAATGATAGGTCGAATTAAAGTTCTTCTGGTGCTTGGTCTGTGTGTGTTGCTTTCTGCTGAAGTCTCAACGGCCCAGACACTTCCGTTTGCGATGGATGCTCCGACTGGAGGAGTGATGTCGTACGACCCATCCATTCCAACGCCCCAAGAGATTATCGGGCATGTGATCGGAACGCGTCACACCGTGCCTCACCAGGTCGAAGCGTATTTCAGAGCAGTCTCCGCCGTAAGTGATCGTGTTCATCTTAACGTCCACGCTCAGTCCTATGAAGGTCGCAATCTTATTCATGCGATCGTTACGTCGCCGACCAATCACGCCAGATTGGATGAGATAAGAGCGGCTCAAGTCAGGGTTTCCGACGATCCGGGTGCCGTGAGTGATGAAGACCTCGAGGCAATGCCCGTTGTGCTTTATCAGGGATACAGTGTCCACGGAAATGAGGCCTCTGGCACGGAAGCTGCAGTCCTGTATCTCTATCATCTGGCTGCAGGAATAGGTCCAGGAATAGATGAGGCACTCGAAAATGCCGTCATTATACTCGATCCAATGTTCAATCCAGATGGCCGGGATCGATTCGGCGATTGGGTCAACAGAAACAGAGGCGGTGTGGCGACGATCGACTCTCAAGATCGAGAGCACAACGAGCCCTGGCCAGGGGGGCGAACCAATCACTACTGGTTCGACCTGAACAGGGATTGGATGGTTGCCCAACATCCAGAGTCACAGGGTCGAATGAAGGTTTTCCATAGCTGGAGACCTCATATCCTTACCGATCACCATGAAATGGGCGGCTCCGCGACTTTTTTCTTCCAGCCGGGAATTCCGTCCCGAACGAATCCGAATACGCCGGCCCTCAATACTCAACTGACAGCTGCGATTGCTGAGTTTCATGCCGTCGGCCTTGACGAGATTGGCTCTTCGTACTACTCCGAAGAATCATACGACGACTTCTTCTACGGGAAGGGCTCTGCATTTCCAGATATAAATGGAGGGATCGGGATACTGTTTGAACAAGCCTCGTCCCGCGCACTTCGAACCGAGGTTTCTGATGGAGAATTGCATTACGCCTTCACCGTGAGAAATCAATTTGTGACGTCCCTGACGACTCTCGAGGCCGGTGTTTCACTGAGAATGGACCTACTGCGGTACCAGCGCGGGTTTTACACAGACTCGCGCGCGGAAGGAAGCCGCAGCCGAACGTCAGCCTACATTCTGGATTTGGAAAGGGGAAGAACGAGGGCGCAGCTGTTCACTCAGTTGATGCAACGACACCGCGTCGAGTTCTACGAACTGTCCCAGGACGTCGCGGTGAACGGCCGTACGGTTAGCGTGGGTAACGGCTATGTCATTCCCACTGATCAGCCACAGTACCGTTTGATACGAGCTTTTACGGAGCAGACACTCGCGTACGAAGACTCATTGTTCTACGATGTGTCCACGTGGACTCTTCCGCTAGCATTTGATATCGACTTGCTGGAGCACTCCGGTAACACGCGGCGCTTTATAGGTGAGAAGATTGACGATGTGACATTGGATGGTGGGGAAGTCGTAGGTGGAGAGGCACGTGCTGCGTACTTGATGCCATGGAATCGAATGTTTGCGCCTCGCGCCCTGAACCGCATTCAAGAGGAGGGAATAGATGTACGTCTCGCTCACAAGCCGTTCAGCGCCGTCATCGATGGAGAACGTCGATGGTTCGACAGAGGCACGATAATAGTACCTTTAACAGGAAGGGACACACCGGATTACAAACATGATGCACAGGTGGTTCATGACGTAGTCAGGAAGGCGGCCAGGAAAGATCACGTTTCGTTTTACGCCGCCAATTCAGGATTGACACCTGATGGTCCTGATCTGGGTGGAGGAAGTACTTCAACATTGAGGGTACCGAAAATAGCGGTTGCTGCAGGCTCAGGCGTTTCGTCCCTCCAAGCAGGCGAAGCCTGGCACGCGATTTCAGAACGCTTTCAAATGCCCGTATCGATGATCACGCCATCTCGCCTAGCATCGGGTGACCTGGAGAGATACAATACTATTATTCTTCCGGGAGGCTCGTATACCGATCAGGCGACCGAGGCTCTGAAGGCGTGGACCCGCTCGGGCGGGACATTAATCGTTCTGGCTGGGGCGACCGGATGGGCGGACAGGAGTGAACTGATAGAAGTCGAAAGCCTCTCGCTCGACATGGACTCACTCACGCTCGGGCTGCCCTATCACAAATTGGATGAGGCAAGAGGTGCTCAGCGCATCGGTGGATCGATATTCCAGATCAATCTGGATACGTCCCATCCCCTTGGATATGGAATGCCTGATACGCTTCCTGTTTTTCATCAGGGTTCGTCGATCTATTCTTACGAAGGATCCGAAAGCGAACTGATCGGGGCCTACTCCGAGGATCCACTGATGAGCGGGTACTTATCGAAGGAGAAGCTGGAGCAGCTGCCGGGTAGCGCCTCAGTGATTGCTAAGCGAATGGGCCGCGGCAGAGTAATCGCCTTCATGGAGCGGCTGAACTTCAGGGCGTACTGGTATGGGTCCCAACGCCTGTTCTTCAATTCGATATACTTTGGCTCATCCTTTTGATAAAAATATGGGCGGCGCTCAAGGAGCACCGCCCATATTCCAAACCTGGCCCAAGCATATGTTGTAGGCCTTAGTTGGAGCGTACAGAAACCGATCCGTGCGTCGTGCGCGCCTTAATGGTTCTTCCGCCTCCATTAACCGAGCCTTCTACCCGATCATCGTCAACGCGACCGTTCAAGCGAAGGGAACGAGACATATTTACGTCAGCTCCACGAAGATCAAAGTCTGCTTCAATGTCCGAGTCAACAAAGACATCGACATCGCCGTGCTGCGTTGTAAACGAAGCCGAAGAGTCTCCATTGAGGTAAACTTCAATGTCTCCGTGAGAGGTAGAGATGGATGTTTCTCCCTCTAAATAACCGATTTCAACGTCGGCATGTGATGTCGTTGCGTCAAATCGTTTGCTGTAGATCGCGCCCACTTCAATATCTGCGTGAGACGTCTGCACCTCGACCTGCTCGGAGCGAAGCTCAACTGCTTCGATATCTCCGTGAGAGGACTTGATCCAGATTGTGCTGCCTTCAACTTCGCCCATTTCAACATCTCCGTGGGATGTCAAAAGTTTGAGGCTTCCCATCAGATCACCCAGCTCAACATCTCCGTGTGATGTTTCGAGGTCAATGTTGAAAGTAGCCGGGATGAAGATCAGGACGTCAATATCCATACTGGTATTCCAGTTGCCACGAAGCTCGTCCGCTTCTATGTGGATAGCGTCGCCCTCTTTGTACACCCTCCAATCCATGTCTTCAAAACGTTCTACAGCCGCGCGCATGTTTCTGGAATCGAGGGTAATCTCAATTTCGGCGCGGTTGCCGGATCCCGTTAGAATCGTCACGTCAGCGTGAGTAATGTTGATAATAAGGTCATCGCCGTTATCTACGCTGAATGATTCTTCAATCATTACTTCGTCGCTGTTGGTATTGACCCGCACACGAGCAATTACTCTTTCGCGAACTCTGACTTCCGAGCGAACCTTGACTCTTTCGTGAACCTCACGCGATTCGGACATGACGATGGTCTCGTGCTCGACCGGCATGATCTTCTTCTTGATACTCTGAAATAGATTGAGACCGCCGAGTGCTGTCAATACCGCCAGTAAAGCAGCAATTACTTTTGTACGCATAGCTGAAAATTGTGTGGTGCCAAAAATGTTAGATCGAGTGCGTCTGATCCGTCAATACGAGCCATGTATCCTTCGGTTACGATACCTTGGCTTTAGCATAGACTTTGTCTTGCTCATCTTGGATACTCTATCCAAGGAAAAGGTTTGCAGTCCGTATATTCTAAGCGCAGATAAAATTTATTCGGGCCGATTTCCTTCGCGGAAAACGGCCTTTTTGTTTACGTTGTAGGCCTCGGGCATCCATCTTAAAAAAGACCTGATACGTGAAGTCAGCTCAAGAGATAAGGAAGGACTTTCTGGAATATTTCCAGGAGAAGAATCACGAAATCGTACCCAGTGATTCCATAGTACCCGGGAATGATCCGACGTTGTTGTTTACCAACGCCGGGATGAACCAATTCAAAGATGTCTTTCTGGGCGAGGGGAGCCGCTCTTACGTCCGCGCCGTCGATACTCAGAAGTGCCTCAGGGTGTCCGGCAAACACAATGACCTGGACGAGGTGGGATATGACACGTACCACCACACGTTTTTCGAGATGCTGGGGAATTGGAGCTTTGGCGACTACTTCAAGAAAGAGGCGGTTGCGTGGGCCTGGGAGCTACTGGTCGATAAATGGGGCATCGAAGCCGATCGTCTCTATGCTACCGTCCACGAAGGTGATTCGGACCTGGGACTCGAAGCAGACGAAGACGCAGCCGGTTTCTGGCGTTCAGAGACGGGAATTGATCCCGAACACATCATGTATTGTCCTTCAAAAGACAATTTTTGGATGATGGGGGAGACCGGACCGTGCGGCCCGTGTTCAGAGATTCATGTCGACATGCGATCGGATGAGGAAAGGGCGGCCGTTCCGGGCGCAGAGCTTGTCAATGCGGATCACCCAGAGGTGATCGAAATCTGGAATCTCGTTTTCATTCAGTACAACGCCATTGCGGATGGCTCGCTCAAGCCCCTTGAGTCCGTACACGTGGATACTGGGATGGGGCTCGAACGTGTGGTAGCGATCCTTCAGGGTAAAAAAAGCAATTACGAGACCGATCTGTTCATCCCCATACTCGATGCGATCGTGTCGAAAGCTGATGGAGTGGAGGCGAATTCGTACGAGGAAGTCATAGCGTCCTCTCAAGAGGATTCTGAAAGCATTGCCGTTGCGCTTCGCGTCATTGCAGATCATCTGAGGACGGTCTCGTTTGCGATCGCGGATGGGGTAGTACCAGGAAACGCGGGCCGCGGATATGTCATCAGGCGAATATTGCGCCGAGCCGTCCGGTACGGCTATCAGACACTGGGATTCAGATCACCCGTATTGCATGAGCTCGTCGAAGTTGTTACGGGCACCATGGGTGAACAATTTCCGGAGCTCGTAAAAGGGAAATCGTATATCCAGCGGGTGGTGAAAGCCGAAGAAGTCAGTTTTTTAGAGACGCTTGGAATGGGGATCGAGTACTTCGGCGCGCTCAGCCCAATCATCGCCGGCCTATCCAGCGAGTCTAGCACCGGTGACGAGCGAGACAAGATCGCGGGGGATCGTGTAGTCCTGGATCTGCTCAAGAAGGCATACGTGGATGGTGAAACTCGCGATCAGATGATTGAGGGACTCATCAAGTCAGGGAAAAGTGGCCAATTACCGGGTGAGGTAGCGTTCCTGCTCCACGATACGTACGGTTTCCCCGTCGATCTGACCCAACTGATGGCCCGCGAAGCTGGGTTCGGCGTGGATATGTCCCGCTACGAGGAACTGATGGATCAGCAACGCTCCAGAGCGCGTGCAGCCGCTTCCTTCCAGGTCGATGACTCTGCCACGGACGACTGGGTCGCCGTCAGTGAAGGTGATGACTCCGAGTTTACGGGATACGAGAGCACATCGGGCTCCGGAGGGAAGATCCGCAAGATTCGCAGGGTAGAGGGGAAGGACGGCTCATCCGGCTTTGAAATTGTGCTCGACAGCACACCATTCTATGCAGAGAGCGGAGGTCAGGTAGGTGATACGGGTACTCTGGATGTGGGCGGCGAAGTAATCAAGGTGCTCGACACTCGCAAGAAGGCTGGTCAGATTATTCATACCGTCGACAAATTGCCCGAAGATGCGTCCAGTGAGATTCTGTCTCAGGTCGATTCGGATCGTCGCTCCCGCATCGTCAAACATCACTCTGTAACTCATCTCGTGCATGCCGCTCTTCGCGAGCAGCTGGGAGATCACGTTGGGCAGAAGGGGTCACTGGTCGCGCCGGACCATCTCCGATTTGACTTCTCCCACTTCGAACGTGTGACGCCCGCGGATCTTCTCGCCGTCGAGAGTAGAGTGAACGAGCTTATCCAGCGCAATATTGAGAAGACAGAAGACCTGGACGTTCCGATTAAAGAGGCGCTCGCGCGGGGAGCTATGGCCCTGTTTGGGGAGAAGTACGGGGAGACGGTGCGGATGATCACATTTGATCCCGAAGTATCTATCGAACTGTGTGGAGGCATCCATGTCAATGCCACGGGAGAGATTGGTCTCTTCCGGTTTACATCCGAAGGCTCTGTCGCGGCAGGTATTCGGAGAGTGCAGGCGGTTGCTGGGATGGATGCGCTATCCCATACACGAACTGAGCTGGACGAGCTTGAGCGGGTTCGGGGCCAGTTCAAATCTCTGCAGCGACCATCTGATGAGGAAGTGGCGGATCTGGTACTCAGGAACAAGGCCCTCGAGAAAGAATCAAGTAAACTTAGATTGGCCTCTCTGAAGACAGGCGCTTCGGAACTGGCCTCTTCAGCGACCGATCACGATGGCTTCAAGCTCGTTTCCGGACGATTGGACGGCGCCGATATGCCTGCACTACAGGAGATCGGGCCAGATCTAAGAGATCAGTTGGGAAGCGGCCACGTTTGCGTAATTGGGAGCGTA
>CALBJU010000248.1 GCA_937893205.1 uncultured Bacteroidota bacterium | reverse complement strand
AAATACACCATCATCGGGTATTGCCCGGATGCGTCGAATCCGTCGGGTTTGTAGAGAATACCTTTCAGCGGCTGACCATCGAGCGAAGTCCAGTCGTAAAGCTCTGCCGTACCCCAGCTGAAATTCGACTGCTGTGGATTGGCGTCCGAAATTTTCACGGGATCCCTGAAGTCGAGATTACTGGTTCTCAAGTCCGGAAATTCCCGAAACTCGTTGCGAGAGAACAGAAGAACGTCCGCATCTTCCGCCTTTTGAAAGATTCGATACCCGTGTGGTGACATCATAATCTTTTCGACATCACCTTTTCGAGGGTCGACCTCATAAAAGCCGGCATTCATATTATCGAGATTCAGCGCCGAAAGCATCCAATCATCCGTGGAGGGCAGCGCTACCTCTTCCCGATCAAGCCGCTGAAAGCGAAGACGAACGTGACTCGATCGTCCAAGACCTTCCGTGACATTCCGGATCGTGCCATCCTGGCTGGCCGCGAGAATGTCGAACTTGTCGTACATGATGAACTCTTCGTCGCCTTCGGTCCATCCGGCTGAGCCGTAGCTACCGGGAGCAAATGCCCGATCATCGAGCTCATTTACCAGAGAATGCTCTGAGTTTCGAGAAATAGAGACAGATTCGCCCGTGCCCGTATCAACGCTGATCCACTGGGCCTCGTCCCGATTCCAGTACGTGACATACATTCCATTGGGAGAAAGGCGAGGGGTGTCTTGCACCGCTGTCAATATCTGCTGGCGTTCTCCCGTCCTCGCGTCGATGGTCCAGGCATCCTGGAACCGAGGAGAATCCCAGGATATTTCCTGACGATAGTTCATGTTCGAGATGCCAAGAAGCACATCGCCATCTCCTTCGCTCGAGGTCGAAACCCCTGGAATTTCTACCGACGCCAGCTGAACAATCTTTCCCGAATCCAGATGGGCCACTGCTCGATACGTTCTTTTTTTCTCTCTATCGGCCTGAACAAGTTGCATGGGCTGTAGGAGGGGATCCTTCCAGTTCCAGATATCCACGATGACTTTCTCATCCTCGAGAATGTCGTCCTCGTCATTTTCGGGGTCCGGACGTGGCGCGGTCCCGAAGTACAGGCGATTTCCTGAATCGGAAAACGAGAGTGAGCCGTGTTCGCTGACCCACCATCCG
>CALBJU010000247.1 GCA_937893205.1 uncultured Bacteroidota bacterium | reverse complement strand
ACGCTTTCACCGAATTTGAGGACAATATTTCCGACAAAGCCATCGCAGACGATTACGTCGGCAGCATGAGTCATGATATCGCGGCCTTCAATATTGCCGACAAAACGAATATCAGCCTCGGCGCTCAGCGCCTCATAGGCTTTCTTGGCAAGCTCATCTCCCTTTCCAGGCTCCTCGCCAACATTCAACAGGCCAACGGATGCTTTCTTTGCGCCCAGTATCTTTTCCACGTAGACCGCGCCCATCTTCGCAAACTGCACCAGATGTTCCGGTTTGCAGCCCACGTTGGTTCCGACATCAAGCACTATGGCTGTACCCTTGAGAGTCGGGAAATAACCGATCACAGAGGGTCTTGCCACGCCGGGTAGGCGGCCAATGATGAAGAGGCCTCCCGCCAGGACGGCTCCCGTATTTCCAGCTGACACAAATCCATCAGCCTTTCCGCTCACACAGAGTCCCATCCCAATGTGGATGGAAGAACCGCGTTTGGTTTTAATCGCAGAAGCTGGGGACTCATCCATCCCGATCACATCGGGGGCATGCACCACGTGGATCGCGCCCCGAATCTCAGCATCCAATTCGGCGACATGAGGAGCAATTTGACCTTCAATACCGGTCAGAAACAGCTCCAACTCTCCTTTTCGCTCACTTATAGCCAAAGCTGCCCCTTCCACGACTGCTTTGGGGGCGTTGTCACCACCCATTGCATCAACCGCAATACGTGTGGGCATGGAGAATCCTTCTGGCTAGTGGGGTTTAAAACCGGCTAAGGGCCTACAGGCGCCCCTCGATTTCTATCCGATGATACGATCTTCCTCCTGACCGAAAATAGTGATCACCCTTTCAGGATGGATCGCTCCGGTCCGAATGGAAGATCAACCTGCGGTTTCCCTTTTAACCACGGCGCGACCCCTATAGTGACCGCAGTTGGGGCATGCCCTGTGGAGGAGCTTTGTTTCGCTACAGTTGGGGCATTCCATCGTCGTGGGCGCACTCAACCGATTGTAGTAGGTGGAGCGGCGCTTACGCGTGCGCGCTTTAGAATTCTTACGTTTTGGGTTAGCCATTATGCAACCTTGATGCGTTTGCTAAATCTATGTTTTGCTGGATTCGCCTTCGGATTCGGAACGGAGACTTTCAAGTGCTCTCCATCTTGGATCAATATCCGATTCCGTCGGCTCTCCAAAAGAGGATGGAATGTCTTCGTCCTTCGCTCCTGGTGCAATTTTTTTAATAGGCACCGAAAGAAACAACGTATCCCTCACTATTTCGGAGAGATCGATTTCCTCTGCTCCCGCTTTCAGCGGAAGAAAGTCGTCGTTCTCGCTTTCTGCGTCGATGTCTCCAGGAGGCACATAGCACACCGCGTGAGAGCCCCAGACCGGTTGATCGAAATCCACCAGCGTGCGGTCGCACACCAGCGAAGCAATGGCAGATACTTTGATCTGCGCAAAAATTCTGTTGCTCGTAATGTCGAGTCTGATGAGCGCGCGAATGTTCGCGAACTTATCACTCTCGACATCGATATCCTCCGATGTCGGACTGAGGTCCATTTCATGGACACCAGCCTCGAGGGAACGGATGTCAATCTTTAGCATCTGCTTTTCCGGGCAAATAGGCTTTGCTGACTGCGGTGCTATGCCAACCTATAAGACGGTCGAACACAGAAGGGTCAAGATACGGTGACATGGGGGCCTAACGCAAAGCTTCAGTACTGGGAGAATTGCAGAAGAGCATGTGAAGTTCTCGTCTGGAGAGACCTCGTCTTTGGTGGTTTTCACGGTCCGAAATGTGAAATCCGAACCGATCCCCTTGAAGTTTCAGCCTCTAGTGATTAGAATCAATTGCGGTTACGGACATACCCGAGTGGGTGTGAGCGAAACCCGGTGCTCTGGTACGTGAACGACTCGCTCGCTCGGCTGTTGGCATACCCGAACACCTAGTGAGCTTATCCGAGATTCTCCCACTGGTTTTGGTTCGATTGATTTCGATCGGTCCTTAATCTGAATCAGGAAAGGCGTCGAGCGAAGCGCGGTTCAAATGTGTTGACAACATGTGTATTTCTCAAATAGTGAGAAATTAAGTGCCCTGTTTTGTCAGTTTGACTACAGGGCCCTTTTGGTCTCCAACGCTTTTCCAGCGCTCTTGCAATCTTTATGTTCTTTAATATTAATTGTTTACGTGCACTCTGTATTTTTTCTGCCCACACCAGCGAATTTCGTGTACATTAGTGGCCCTCCTTGCCCCGCAAGGAGATCTGATTTTTTGTATTGTTGAGAACGCGTGAACAACTGAGCCCTCGAGAGATGGGTCAGTGTCTGTGTCCGGATGACGAAATTGAAGTTTTTCACCCCGTAAATCTTCAATTCCCATCACCTCGAGACACCGCCGATGAAATGCTTGAGTAATTGTTAGTCATGGAGAAAACGCCTGAACAGGTCTGGAATGAGTGTCTCGAAATCATTCGAGACAACGTGAGCAGACAAAGTTTCAGAACCTGGTTTTCTCCGCTCAAGGCACTCCGCCTGGAAGTTGAGGGATCCCTGCTGAAGCTGACGGTCAAACTTCCAAGTCGATTTTATTTCGAGTGGTTGGAAGAGCATTATTTCGGTCTCCTGCGAAAAACTATCACGAAGGTACTGGGAGCCAACGGGCGTCTGTTCTACGATATAGTGATCGAGAAAGACGACGCAGAGAAAGGGTTCGAAGGCACTGTCATGCAACTACCGGCCCGTCAGCCGGCGAATGAGCCACAGCCCCTCCCGGCGGCCGGTGCAGGAATTCAGTCGAGCGGACCGGGTCTTGAATTTGGACAGCGGTATTCAGATATCCGCGGATCAGGGCTACCCGTGGCCGGCGGGTATGCAACACCGGTGCCGGTTGGTCCTCCAGGTATAGCGGCGCCAATCAGTAACCCGTTTGTCATCCCCGGAGTTCAGAAGGTTCGGATCGATCCGCACCTGAACCCGAACTATACGTTTGATCGCTTCATCGAAGGAGATTGCAATCGATTGGCTCGAAGTGCATCTCTTGCCATCGCCCAGCAACCAGGCGGTACGAGCTTCAATCCATTTCTTCTTTACGGAGGTGTCGGCCTGGGCAAAACCCACCTTATTCAGGCCATTGGGAACTACCTGCACGCAAATCGCCCCGATGCCAACATTCTTTACGTTTCCAGCGAGCGCTTCACAAATGAGTTCGTCCAGGCTATCCAGAACAACCGCGTCAGCGACTTCTCCCTTTTCTATCGCCAGATTGATCTGCTGGTTATCGACGACGTCCAGTTCTTCAGTGGAAAGGAAAAGACCCAGGAAGAGTTCTTCCACATTTTCAATGCGCTGCATCAGGGCGGGAAACAGATTATTCTTTCGGCCGACCGACCACCCCGTGACATCAAGGGCATAGAAGAGCGCTTGCTCTCCAGATTCCAGTGGGGTCTATCTGCCGATCTACAGCCACCGGACTTCGAAACCCGCATGGCCATCCTGCGCCGAAAAGCCGTTGAAGACGGAATCGAAATCAGCGATGATATCGTCGAGTTTGTTGCGCACAACATCAAATCCAATATCCGTGAGCTGGAAGGTGCTTTGATTCGATTGCTCGCCCACGGAACCCTTCACAATCGAGACATCGATCTTTCCCTGGCGAAAGATGTGCTCCGCGATCTCATTACGGATTCGCGGGTCACAATGACCATCGATCAAATTCAAAGACTGGTCTGCGAATATTTTACGATAGCAGAAGATCTGGTCCGTGCCAAGACCCGCAAGCGAGAAGTCGTTCAGGCGCGTCAGGTTGCCATGTACTTCTGTAAGAAACTTACGCAGCACTCATTAAAGACCATTGGGCTTCATTTTGGGGGCCGGGATCACTCAACGGTTATTCACGCCAATCAGAGCGTCGAAAATCAGATGGATACCGATCCAAAGTTCAAGGAGATCATCGAAGAGATTTCCAATAAGATCGATCTCAGGAGTAGATAAATTCCCTCGGATCGAGTAGATATGACAGGTCGGAAAATGTTAACTTCCGACATCATTTCAATCTTGGGATATAACTATGAAATTCGCCGCTTCAAGCGTTGAACTTCTCAAGGCTCTGCAGACCGTCAGCGGCGCCGTACCATCGAAGAGCACCCTACCTATTCTGGAGTGCATCCTTTTTGAGGAAGACGGGGGAAAATTGCGGCTGAGCGCCACTGACCTGGAAATATCAATCGTTCAGCGCATCGATGTTGCCGTCGAAGTGGACGGACCGACACGGATTGCTGTACCTGCGAAGCGACTGATCGACACGTTACGTGCTCTTTCGAACGTACCTGTGCGCTTCGCAGCCGATAGTGATTTCAATGTTGCCCTCGATACCGATCAGGGTCACTACAAAATGGTCGGACACGATGGTGCCGATTATCCAGCGCTTCCGGAGTTGAGTGACAGCGTGACCGTTGAAACCGATGGCGCCCTTCTCAAGCGAGCCATCAACAAGACCTCATTCGCCGTCAGCAAGGACGCGCTTCGGCCCGCCATGATGGGAATCTACTTTCAGATCACGCGCGACTCTGGTAAGGCTGTCGCAACAGACGGACATCGCCTCGTCAAACTCCAGCTTGAGCATCTTAGCGCGTCGGAAGACCTGGAATTTATCGTTCCGGAAAAAGCAATGTCCCTTGCTGCCAAGGTGGCAACTGATGACTCCTGTACGCTGACTGTGGACAGTGGTTATGCGGGATTCGACTTTGGCGAATCCCGTGTCCTGGCACGCCTCATTGACGAGCCATATCCCAATTATCAGGCTGTCATTCCGATCGACAACGATAAGAAGATGACTGTGAATCGGGACACCATGCTCGCCGCAGTAAAGCGGGTCGCTCTGTATTCTTCCACCATGACGAATCAGATTCGCCTCTCCGTGGATAAGGATGTTGTTGTCATCTCGGCCGAGGATCTTGAGCGGGCCAGCTCGGCCAATGAAACCGTTTCCTGCGACTACGACGGTGAAAGCCTGGTCATCGGCTTCAATGCCACCTACCTGACAGAAGTCCTGACCAACATAGATTCAGAGGACATACTGTTTGAATTCAGCTCTCCAAACCGCGCCGGCGTCGTCACTCCCGCCCACCAGAAGGAAGGCGAGAACATGATGATGCTCATCATGCCCGTGATGCTGAACACGTACGCCTAACCGGTTACGATTCTACTGGAATAGAGGATGTTGGCGAGCCAGCTGGACGCGCAGTTTCAATGCACTCGAAGCCTCCTCGTCGCCGCGTTCGATGACCATCTGTAGAAGGGCCGATGCTTCCTCGTCCTGATTCAATTGCATGTGCGCTCTTGCCAACAGGAGAACAGAACGGGACGAGGCTACCTCGCGCACACTCTGAAACACGATAGCGTCCTCAAGGAGATTGGTTGCGACGCTCAACTCGGCGCGTTCATAGCCTGGAAACCATCCAAGTACGGATGTCCTTGACTCTCGCATGTGGGTAAACGCCCTATAGTATTTGAATCGAACTTCGAGCTCCCACTCTCCGTCGACTCCGCGTGACGTCTCGCCTAGTTCGAACCAGCTTATTTCCTGACCTTCAACTTCCATCAGCGAGTGAGGAAGTGCGAGTTCATTGCCGCTGAAGCCTACAGAAACCAGATAAAGGGCGAAAATCGATGCTATTGCCCTGCGGCCGACCAAGGCAAGCCGATGAGATCTGCGTCGAGCTGTCCGTGGTGTAGTAACCGGTGTTGCAAGGCGAATGCCTTCTAGATCCTCCAAGCTGTGGCCGGTCACCCGCTGAAAATGGTGTTTCACACCGGTGTCATCGAGAGCGATTTCTGATGCCTGGATGGTGGAGTTGACCTCTCTCCACGCATCCGCCTTTTCTTCGTCATTTTCAATACGTTTTTTGAACCTCCGCTTGGCATACTCTCATGGAAGAGGACGCGTTGAGACCGCATGATCAT
>CALBJU010000246.1 GCA_937893205.1 uncultured Bacteroidota bacterium | reverse complement strand
GTTTACCCGTGGAAGGGAGCGAAGCCGCGGAGTTGCCAGCATTATTTCTGAATGCCAGCAGCTTGTTCAGGAGGGCTTCAAAGAAGTCACGGTCCTCGGGCAGAATGTCAATTCGTATCGGGATGGCCACAACGGAACGAGCGTTGATTTTGCTGAATTGATGTTCCGCATCAGTCAGGTTTCTCCTGACCTGCGTGTCCGGTATTCCACTTCTCATCCCAAGGACTGTTCAGACGAGCTTCTGCAGGTCCACGCCGAACAAGCCAACGTGTGCAATTATATCCACCTTCCCGTTCAGCACGGGAATACGGAGATGCTTCAGCGCATGAAGCGCACGTACTCGCGGGATCAATACCTCGCCCTCATCGAGCGAGCCAGAAAAATTGTACCAGGCGTCTCACTTTCTACGGACCTGATTGCGGGATTCTGCGATGAGACCGAAGACGAGCATCTAGACACGCTTTCTCTGATGAAATTGGTGCGCTATGATCATGCCTACATGTTCATGTATTCCGAACGGCCCGATACCTACGCCGCTCGCAAGTTCACGGACAATGTGACGGAGGACGTTAAAAAAAGACGCCTCCAGGATATCATCCGGCTTCAATCCGACATTTCGCTTGAGCTCAATCAGGCCGAAATCGGAAATGAGCACATCGTCCTCGTCGAAGGGAGGAGTCGAAGGAGAGAGGATCAACTATCGGGGCGGACCGACACGAACAAGATGACCGTCTTTGATCGGCACGACTATGCAAAGGGTGACTATGTACGGGTTCAGATAACGGACTGTACTTCGGCTACACTGATCGCTGAGCCCATTGGTCGGGCGTAGAGGACAGTACTATGGACAGACAATCCATGCAGGAACGTTTCGGCATCATCGGAAACTCATCCGGTGTGCGGCAGGCCCTCGACCGAGTCAGGCAGATAGCGGGAACCGATATCACGGTGCTCATTGAGGGCGAAAGCGGGGTCGGGAAGGAATTGTTCGCCCAGGCAATCCACGAAACCAGTTCGCGTCGACACAAGTCCATGCTGATCATGAACTGTGGCGCGATACCCGAGGGATTGATCGAATCCGAACTGTTCGGCGCAGAAAAGGGGGCGTACACCGGAGCGGTGGAGCGTCGGACCGGATATTTTGAAGACGCGGATGGCGGCACGATCGTTCTCGATGAGATCGGAGAGATGCCATTGAGTGCCCAGGTCAGGCTGCTTCGCGTTTTGGAGACGGGTGAGTTTCGTCGTGTAGGATCTACCCGCAGTCAGAAGACCAATGTTCGAATCATCGCAGCGACCAACAAGGATCTCGCCCGTCAGGTCGAGACGGGCAGATTCCGAGAAGATCTCTATTATCGATTGAGCACGGTCATATTGCACGTTCCGCCCCTGCGCGATCGGAAGGAAGATATCTTGCCGATATTCGAGCATTTCCAGCATCGATTCGCACAGCAATACAACTCCTCCGCCCCCAGACTCGATTTGAGTGCACGGGAACTGTTGCTGCGATATCGCTGGCCCGGCAATATCCGTGAACTTCGGAATGTGGCCGAACAGACGGTAGTCCTGCTCCAGAGAGACTCGATCTCTTCGGAAGATCTTCGCCCCAACCTTCGCGGTGTCACGGCAGGGGGCAACGGTATGGACCTGGTCCCGCTGGCAGCTGGGGGCGGCTCTGCCGAAGAACCTGCGGGCGCCAGAGAGAGGGAGTTGATCTATCGAGCCCTTCTGGAAATGCGAGGAGAGGTGAAGGAACTCAAAGAGCAGGTCGCGGCCCTTGTGGCGGCAACCAGAGCGGGAATGCCGTCAGTGCAGGATCCAAGCAGACTTCTGGTGATGCACGAGGAGACCGGGAACGGCGGATCGTTCATCGAAGATGCCCCCTACGAGTTCGAACCGAGTCCTGATGACACACCCGCTGAGGAAGAAGCAGACTCCAGGATGCCCACACTCGAAGATGCCGAGCGAACGCTCATTTTGAGCGCTCTCAAGCGGTTTGAAAATAACAGGCGCCAGACGGCTGAAGCACTTGGCATAAGCGAGAGAACGCTGTATCGTAAGCTGAAAGAAATTGAAGCTTCTGAGTCCATTGACTGACCTGCGATCATCGATTGTGGTAATTGTCATCTCGATTCTTGTATCGGGATGCGCCTATTACAGCTTTACGGGTGCGAGTATTCCTGAACACCTGGCAACCGTTGCGATTCCTCTTGTCGAGGACAACACCGTCTCCACGGTAACTGGTATGGACGCTGAGATGACACAGCTTCTGATTGATCGGTTCGTACGCCAGACTCGGCTCTCCCTGGATCAGGGCGAAACATCTGCAGATGCCCTGCTGACGGTGGTGATCACGAGGTACTCAAACCAGCCGACTTCCGTGTCAGGAAATGAGCAGGCGACCCGAAATCGAGTGACCATTGGCGCCCGCGTCGTGTACACGGATCAAGCCATGAGTCAGGAGCTTTTCAGCCGGACATTCTCGGCTTATGAGGAATACGATCCGTTCGATCCCAGCCAGGAGGAAACAGCTGCATTCGCCGTACTTGAAAAAATAGCGGACGACGTGTTCACTGCGGCTACCTCAAATTGGTAGTCGGACGTATCTTGATGAAAGTTCAAGACCCTAATTTCCAATAATGTCTCTTCCTGACATACAACAAGCCTCAAATCTGCTCAAATCGGGGCAGCTGGTCGATGCTCGAATGATGCTGCAGAATCTGCTGCATCAGGTACCGAACCATCTGTCTGCACGGGTGCTACTGGCGCGTCTGAATGAAGCCGAAGGGGACGACGATGCCGCGCTGACCATCTGGAAACAGGCTGCTTATCTGTGTCCGGGAAATGTCGTGATAGAAAGCGGTCTCAGGGACGCGATCCTGAACAAGCAGTTTGGGCGGCAGGTTGCGATTGTCATTCCGAAATGGGACTTGGAGGAAGATTCCGTGTCTGAGCCACTGGGCGTTGCAGTCAGGGTAGCCAAGCTTGAGCCACTCCCACCCTCCGCTATCTGGGTACCTCCATCAGAGCCTTCCACGATCACGGATCAGGTAAAGGACGAGGAGGAGGAGGAGGAGGAGGATGCCATACCTGAACTCCAGGATCTGGATAAGCTGATTCAGGAGCTCGGGTCTGCTTCAATTGTGCCAAATCCGGATATTCCCATGCTCACGGATGAGGATCTGGAGCAGGACCTTGAGGATGTCGTTTCGGAAACGCTCGCACGTATCTACGCCAATCAAAGTTATTTTACAGAGGCATCGGCGGTCTACGAAAAGCTCGCAGAACAGAAACCGGACCGGGCCGAGGAGTTCATGAGGAAGGCTGCCGAAATGAAGAAAAA
>CALBJU010000245.1 GCA_937893205.1 uncultured Bacteroidota bacterium | reverse complement strand
GACTGGCGATCCCGGGTGAAATATTCTGCAAATTGCACCACAAGCCAATAATGCTGATGTAAATTGAAGCAAAAGTATAACTGAATTAAGCGATTGTCCTGATGAATAATTTGACCTCCGTTCCCCCCCAGCCGATAAACGAACCGGTAAAATCATACGCCCCGGGATCCCCGGAACGTGTGTCGCTGCGCAAGCGGCTGTCAGAGATGCGCACCGAGACCCTGGACATTCCAGCTATCATTGGTGGGAAAGAAATCAGAACCGGAAACACTCTCTCAATAGTTGCTCCGCACGAGCATTCACGGGAGCTCGCCACGGCACACCAGTGTGGAGAGGAAGAAATTAATGTCGCAATCAAGGCGGCCCTTCAGGCGCGACACGACTGGATGTTTATGGATTGGTCTGACCGGGCCGCGATCTTCCTGAAGGCCGCAGATTTGCTGGCTGGACCGTGGAGAGATACGATCAATGCAGCAACCATGCTCGGACAGAGCAAAAATGCCTATCAGGCTGAAGTTGATGCAGCTTGTGAGCTCATAGACTTCTTCCGTTTCAACGTTCACTATATGGAGCAGATTTATCAGCAGCAGCCATTGTCAGGGCCTGGAGTCTGGAATCGGGTTCAGTACCGAGCGCTAGAGGGTTTTGTTTTTGCAGTCACACCATTCAACTTCACCTCAATCGCCGGAAACCTTCCCAGCGCGCCTGCTCTCATGGGAAATACGGTTCTTTGGAAGCCGGCATCCACGTCCAGTCTCTCCTCCTACTACCTCTACAAACTTCTAGAGGCAGCCGGTTTGCCCGATGGGGTTATCAATTTCATACCCGGACGCGGCTCAGAAATGGGCAAACATGTATTCTCCTCACCCGAATTTACGGGGCTGCATTTCACGGGTTCGACACCTACGTTTCAATATATGTGGGCAACAGTCGCCAAAAATCTTTCAAACTATCGAACCTATCCGAGACTCGTCGGAGAAACCGGTGGGAAAGATTTTATTATGGCGCATCCCTCCGCTGATCCTGTCGCCGTGGGTACAGCTATAGTCCGTGGTGCTTTCGAATACCAAGGCCAAAAGTGTTCGGCAGCGTCAAGAGTTTATGTACCGAAATCGCTCTGGAGTGAGATTCAGGAAACCGTTGGAGATCAACTGTCCCGGATTTCAATGGGACCCGTTGAGGATTTTTCGAATTTTATTAATGCCGTGATTGATCGAAAAGCTTTCGAAAGCATTACGGGTTATATCGATCATGCCAAGTCTGATCCCGCCGTGGAAATCATCTTCGGTGGTGAATATTCGGACGAGGTCGGCTTTTATATTGAACCAACCGTTATGGTAGTCAGCGATCCCTCCTATCGGGCCATGTGCGAGGAGATATTTGGTCCCGTCGTAACCATCTTTGTCTACGATGACGACCAATATGAACAGACGCTCGATGTGCTGGATAAGACATCCGAGTACGCTCTTACTGGTGCTCTTTTTGCGCGTGACCGCAAAGTGATTCAGGCTGGCACCAAGCGGCTTATCGACAATGCAGGTAATTTTTATATAAACGATAAACCCTCGGGCGCCGTGGTCGGACACCAACCATTCGGGGGAGCTCGTGCATCTGGCACAAACGACAAGGCGGGTTCATATCTCAACCTCATTCGCTGGGTTTCGGCTCGTACGATCAAAGAGACCTTTAATCCGGCGCTCAGTTTCGAATATCCATTTATGGAATCAGACCCGTCTGAGTCGCCCATCAGTGGCTGACTTCGTTTGACCGATACAGGACTCTCAATGAATCATAATTCGTCGGGAGAACAGGGGTGGAAAAAGAGCCGAGTTACTGGTTTTCCAAGTCTTTAAGCAGGTCTTCCAGATTTAACTCCTTAATCATCGACGCCACGTCTAGTTCGCCAGTTGATCCATCCCGGGTCAGCATCTGAAATATGGGATTGCTTCCGCCAACAATGGCCGAAACCCTGTCATTCGATACATGGGGAAGACCTGTGTTCGTCCCTGCGAACAATGCGTCGAAATTCAGGTCGATGTCCTTGAGTTTTGACCAATCCAGATTATCGCCAGTCAATATGCCCATATTATAGCGCTCGAGCACATCGGGGTGGTGGGCCATCATCGTGGTCGCCCGGTTGATTTCGATGAGGTCTCCCATCGCCTGACTGACTTTGAAGTACTCCAGCACGGCACTGGCTTCGCCGTTCTCAGCCGCATCCCGCTTTTCAATGATCTCTGCCAGCAAGTCTTTCGCATGTTTGATGCGTTCGACCATGGCCAGCGCCATCCATCCACCCGATCGCGCTTCGGCCAACAGGTCTTCAGCGCTGTTCCACGACTGGCGCTCGCCATCCGCAAAATGGGTTTTGATGCCGTCGGGATCAAGATCAAAAGCCTCATTCACCATTCGTGTTTCCCGGTGCTGGACGAACTGCTTTACGACGGGCAATTGTTGCGCCTTCTCGATGCGCTGCTCGGGTGTGAGCGGTGCATATTGCACGTACGCGTACTGGCCCGCTCCAGCGGAAGCCAAAAAAGATGCTATAAGGAGGTATCTCATCAGAACAAGCCCGGATAAGGTGTACTGATGTTGGTATCGTCTTTTTCGGGACGCGGATTAAGCCGTCGCTCCTGGTGCCACGCCGAGGCCAGCGACAAGGAACCGCATCCCGCCTCGGTGTCCTGATCCTACTCCAGCCGACCTGCGATCAACGCCCTCGAGCGCGTTTCGACTTCTTTAGGCAAGAGTGTTGATTATTTTTAGTCTTGGCTAAATCTTAATGATTGTGTGAAAACAAGATTAAGAATGGCTCGTTCGAGTCTCCATTGATGCCATTTCCCCCGTTAGCGACCGTCCGCAAGACCCTGATGCCATGAGCAGCTCTCCCAAGAACAAGAAAGAAGATCAAAATCGTCGCGGCCTTTCCAGGCGCGAGTGGCTGCGAACCGGTGGAGCCCTGGGCCTCGCCGGCGTTGCTGGAATAACATCGCTCGCAGCTCGCCCGATTGGCCGCCTTGTCAACGCAGCCGAAGCAGCCGAAGCGGGCCCCGACGACCTGCCTCACCAGGGGCCACCAACTGGTGCAATGCACACGGTGGGAACGGTAGACCATGCGCGAAACGGATTCGATCCAATGGATATCCTGAGCGACTTCGACTACGGAACGGTCAGCCGACTGCCCAGTGGACAACGACTTCGCGAATACGAGTTCGTTGCCGAAGATCGCGAGATTGAAATTGCGCCTGGAGTGTTCTTCCCCGCCTGGACCTACAATGGCCGAGTCCCCGGACCGACGATCCGATGCGTCGAAGGCGACCGCATTCGCGTTCGATTTGTGAACGCAGGAAGCCACCCCCACACCATCCATTTCCACGGAATTCATCAGGCGGCCATGGACGGCGTTCCCGGAGCCGGTCCCGGTTTGATCGAAACGGGAGGTGCCACAGTTTACGAATTCGATGCAGCGCCCTTCGGGTGCCATTTCTATCATTGCCACGCCGTCCCGCTCAAACGGCACATCCACAAGGGACTGTACGGCGCGTTCATCATCGATCCTGATCCCGAGCTCTATCAAGGCGCCGAACGTGAAGCGGCTAAAAGACGTAACCACGAATATCCTGAGTGCCAGGCCATCAACGAAATGGTGATGGTGATGAACGGGTTCGACACCAACTTTGATGGGGATAATGAGGTCTATGCTGCCAACACTGTTGCATTCGCCTATTCGAATCCCGGAATTCCGATCGAGAGTTCAGTCAGGCAACGGCTCTACCTGATTAATGCGACAGAATTCGATCCGCTGAACTCGTTTCATCTGCACGGAAATTTTTACGACTACTACGACCACGGTACAACGTTCGAACCTACCCTGAAGAGAGTCGATACCATCATGCAGTGCCAGGGACAACGAGGCATTCTGGAATTCTCTTACGAAGGCTTCAACCCGGGCTCATTCATGTTTCACGCACACCAGAGTGAATTTGCCGAACTGGGATGGATGGGATTTTTCGACGTTGACGGAGGCTTTCCGCAACTGGCCTGATATCCGACCTGCTCACCCACACGTCACCATCACCTCCATCTCCAGTCCGAGTCCATCATCATGAGTGATTCTTCGCAGCCTACTTCCGGTCTCATGAAGTCCGTTCAATTCGCCCTTCCACTGGTTTTACTGGCGGCTGTGCTCGCGCTGTTCTATCAGTTTAACCCTATGGAGCTTCTAACTGGTGGTCAGCCTCCAGTAGAAGACCTCGCTGTGACAAAGGTGGTCCTCAACGAGGATGGAATAGTCATGCACGTAGTAAACGCGGGACCGGAGACGGTCACCATCGCCCAGGTGCTGGTAGATGAGGCGTACTGGTCGTTCACGATCGAACCATCGAATGAACTTTCCCGACTCCGGACGGCGATTATCACCATTCCGTACCACTGGGTGGAAGGCGATGCTCACGAACTTCGAATACTGACCAGCTCGGGTGCAACGTTCGATCACACCATTGAAGTGGCTGTTGCAACACCACCGCTCGACGCCACACGATGGTTACTTCTGGGCCTCGTTGGATTCTTTGTCGGAATCGTACCTGTGGGATTGGGACTGATGTGGTTTCCTTTGCTTCACGACCTGAAAAAAAGCTCGTTGGATTTTGTCCTTTCTTTGACGGTCGGTCTCCTCATCTTCCTTCTGGTCGATACGGTCCTCGAGGGCGTTGAGCTCGCCGAAGGAGTGCCTGGGGTTTTCAAAGGACTCCCGCTGGTATTTCTCATTGGATTCCTCAGCTACATGGTTCTAACGATTGTGGGTCGCCGGCAGGGCGTTCGTGATCGATCAACACCGCATGGACGCCTCTGGATTGCAACAGCTATTGCTATCGGTATCGGGCTGCATAATCTGGGAGAGGGTATGGCCGTTGGAGCATCGATTGCTGCGGGTGAAGCAGCACTGGGAAGCTTCCTGATCATCGGTTTCGTACTCCACAACGTGACGGAGGGGATTGGTATTGGTGCTCCGATGGCGTCTGACCGGCCGGGCCTGGCCCGACTCGTCCTTCTTACGCTGATTGCCGGCGGACCCGCAATTTTTGGCACCTGGATCGGGGGCTTCTCTTACACTCCTTTTCTTGCAGTTTTATTCTTTGCGATCGGCGCTGGTGCCATACTTCAGGTCATTGTGGAAGTAAGCCGCCTTCTGGGTGCCGGCAAAGAAGAAGCGAACTGGATGACGTGGACAAACATGCTCGGCATGCTCACAGGAATAAGCGTGATGTACGTTACGGCGCTCCTGGTTTAGACCGACTCAACTCTTGACAGGAGCGCGCTCATCCACGAGCCAAATCGGAGATGAGCAGTCACTGCGTTCTCGAAACCGGACGCTCCAGCAAGCTCATTCACACGTGTTGGTGGACGTGCAACTCATCCACTCGATCAAGCGGTCGAGGTATCGGTTGATTTCCGCATCCAGTTCGGACACCGGGAAATTGAATGACTGCGTGTCGTGAACTGTGACCATGCGTCCGAGAACATCCTTCGTCATGTACTGGCGAACGAAGGTCCCTCCTTCGACGTCTTCGGGGACACTGCCCCCTGCGTACCAGATTTCGTGCTTTGCACCCTCCTCGATCATGTCATCGGACATTCTGGAACCCAGGAATACGGTGACAACCACAACTTCATCTCTGGCGATGGAAACCAAGGTCGGATGCACGTACAGCTGTAACTGGCTTTCCCTGCCATAACTCCCGACGGAAAGGCACTGATTTTTGCGCGCCACACCAAAC
>CALBJU010000244.1 GCA_937893205.1 uncultured Bacteroidota bacterium | reverse complement strand
CGTTCCTCTGGGCGCAGCATAGTCCGTCCCAAGGTGGGCTTTGTATCGTCCCTGAACCGGGTGAAAACGTCGTCTGGAATAGCTGGATGAGATCCGACTGAAATCCACTGGAGCCATAAGGAAGGCTTTTCGAAGGCTTTTCCCACTCTCGTCGTAATGCTCATCTACCTCGTCTTTGTTGAAGTGGAACGCATAAAAGTCCTCCCTCAAATGGACGAAGCGAGCAGCAAGAATATTACCCGTGCGATAGCGCTCACCCGCGACATACATTTCTTCAAAAACGATTCGAAATGCATCACCCTTCTGAATGCGGGTGAAGTCAATCTGCCAGGCGAACACCTTGGACATGCGGATAGCAACTGTGGGATGGATGTTCTGGTTGATGAGCGTCATCCAGAGCGAGTTTTCGATGATCCCTTCTACATTGCGGATTCTAACGGTGATTTCCCGCTCCTGAACCCACACAGTCGGTGACTCGCCAAACTCGAACACCACGAAGCTGATTGGATCTTTTTCGTAGACCATGTACTGCGCGGTCCCGGTAGAGTCAGTGTATATGTGATAGCGACGCCCGGTCTTCAACTTTCTGACGTCAAACACATCTTTCTTGTCGCTGGCCAGAGTAACAATGCGTTCGTAGGCGACATTGTAGGGCGCGAGCAGATCCGAAAAGGTTTGATTTCTGCGGATGACCTGATTGTGGATATTCAGATCCGTCGCAGCGATGCCGAACTTATCAACGCTCAGAGACGCATTCTGGATGAGATCGGGGTCCACCGACGACTGATCACTCGATGTCCTGACGAGCAGTACCGCGAGAATAGCCAGAACGGCGACGAGTATAGAACTAAGTAAGAGAGAGCGGTCTCGCATGAGTCAGATGGTGTTTACAACCGGGTCTGCAATGACATTATAATGAGGCCTCAAGCGGCTCACGCGTGACATATGGGTGGCACAATATACGTGATCGACCGATGAATGCCGTTTCTTGAAATGATAACTGAAGCAGGAGACGTGAAATTGCCCTTTTGACTCAGTCCGTGGCATGGCCGAGAGGTGTTACTCAGCTGCTTCGGTCCCGCCCGCCGGCCCCGCTGACCCTGGCATCCATAAATAGTCTGCGTGGCCCAACGCGCGATTGATCCACCGAGCAGCCGAAAATAACGCGTCTGAAAGTCGATTCAGGTAAACAACACACGTCTGATTGATTTCCTCTTCACCGGCCAGCGTGATGACCCGGCGTTCGGCTCGGCGGCAAACGGTCCTGGCCGCATGCAGGTGGGCGGCTGGCGCGCTCCCTCCGGGCAAGATGAATGCTTTCAGAGGATCGAGATCCTCTTCGAACGAGTCGATGTCGCTCTCCAGACGATCGACTGACTCGGTAACCACCCTGAAAATCTGCACTTTGGCACTCAGAGGTGTGGCCAGGTCAGCTCCAAGATCGAATAATTCGTGTTGAAGGCGCTCAAGCCACGCATCGAGTTTCGCCTCGGATGGATTCGCACCGTCACCAGGGGTGGGTGCGCCCTCGCCGGTATGTTGGCCCCCGTACTCGACGCGGGAAGGAGAAGAAAGCGTCGCGCGGACGAGTCCAATCGTCGCGTTCAGTTCGTCGACGGTCCCGTAGGCTTCGATTCTCGTGTGATCCTTTGAGACGCGAGGCCCTCCAAACAGGCCAGTCGTTCCTTTGTCTCCGGTCCGGGTGTAGATTTTCATTTTGGAGCAGTTGATGGCTCGATGCAGACAGGACAAACGCGCACGCCAGCGCCACGTTTCTTGCTAGGAAATCGGATTGGCATAGTAAATACGGAGGGAACTGGCCTCATCCGTTTCTACGCGCGCCTGCATACGAAAAACACTGGCCAGCAGTTCTGAGGTGAGCACTTCGCCCGGAGGTCCGCTTGCTGTAACGCGGCCATTTTTCAAAACCAGGAGATCATCAGAGAATCTGGAGGCCATTTCCAGATCGTGAAAGGCGCCAATTACAGTCTTGCCGCTACCAACCAGGCCCTGTACGTGCTGCATGAACTCGTATTGATGGTGCACATCCAGATAGGTTGTGGGTTCATCCAATATCAAGACATCGGCTTCCTGGACGAGCGCCTGGGCCAGATAGACGCGTTGCTGCTCTCCACCACTCAGGGAAGCATACGACCGGTCCTCAAACCCGGTTAGGTCGACAAGGTCGAGAGCATCTTCCACGTGCCGATCATCATGGCGGTCGTAGCTGGACAGCATGGTCTTGTGAGGGGAGCGACCGAGCAGCACCAATTCCCGCACCTTGAAGTCAAAAGCCAGGGATCGTGACTGTCTGACGAATGCCAATTGACGCGC
>CALBJU010000243.1 GCA_937893205.1 uncultured Bacteroidota bacterium | reverse complement strand
CTGAGCCGCGGACTTTCGTGATGCCTGTGACGAGATCGACAGACTTGTCTTTGAGGTTGATGGCGTGAATCAATCCCGAATTTCGGAATACTGACCCCAAAAACTTTAAAACGCGTCAGAAACTCCCATTTTTAAGAAATTCGGGGGCTGAGTTCTGCACGGGGCGGTGAATTGGTTCTTTCCCCGGTGGCGGTTACGTTCATGTCCCGGCCTCAGGAGGCCACCGAACCCCATCGACATTCCGGTAGGTCCAATGAAATCCACGTCCGTGTTTATTGTATTCGCATCGCTCGTACTCTTCTCGGCACCTGATATCCAGGGCCAGGATTATTCTGCGGACGAAAACATGAGTTTTTTCCTGACAAGCGTCGGTCCCGGAAACGGCGCTGATCTCGGTGGTCTCGAGGGAGCAGACGGGTATTGCCAAATGCTTGCTGAAGCCGTCGGCTCGGAGGACAATACGTGGTACGCCTATCTCAGCGCCCACGCGAGTGAGGATGGTGACGCCGTAAATGCCCGCGATCGGATTGGCGAGGGTCCATGGTACAATTCCATGGGTGTTCTCGTCGCGCACAACGTCGAGGAGCTCCACGCAGAGGAGGCGAATCTGAACAAAGACGCGTCCCTAAGTGAGATGGGTATGCCTATCAATGGCCGCGGAGACAGCCCGAACATGCATGACATCCTCACGGGATCGAATCTGGACGGGACACTTTTTTCAGGAGATGGTGACACGACCTGTGGCAACTGGACCAGTCACGGAGAGGGTAGTGCGCGCGTCGGGCACCATGATCGGCAGGGTGGTGGACAGAATCCGACCTCCTGGAATTCAGCACACGGTTCCAGAGGCTGTAGCCAGGAAAATCTCCAGGGTACCGGTGGAAATGGCCTGTATTACTGCTTCGCGGTCGTGAATACAGACGGATAGGCAGTCCTGCACGATTCATCACGAACACCGCCTGGCAGCTGAATGCCTTCTTTCTCGCTCATCGACCTGAGTCACACCATCGAGGATGGCCTGATCACCTACAAGGGGCTTCCAGCGCCCGTCATTTGTGACTATCTGAGCCGGGAAGCCTCACGCGATCATTATGAAGGAGGAGCGACGTTTCATATCGGAAAAATTGAGATGATCGTCAACACGGGCACCTATATAGACTCTCCGTTTCATCGATTCGCGGATGGAATCGACATTTCGGAATTGGCTCTGGAATCCATTGCAGAAGTCGAAGGCGTCGTTTTTCGAGCAGATCCCAACCAACAAAGTATCGGTCCCAATCTGTTCTCGAATGCCGATGTCGGCGGAAAGGCCGTACTTATTCACACCGGGTGGTCGAGGCACTGGAGAAAAGAGCAGTATTTCGAAAACAACCCGTTCTTGACGACAGAAGCAGCCGAGTTCCTCAAATCCGCTGGCGCGACACTGGTCGGGATAGATTCACTGAATATCGACGATACCGCGACCGGGCATCGTCCGGTGCATACCATTTTATTGGGGGCGGATATTCCGATCATAGAACACATGTGCAATCTGGAGAGTCTGCCAGACTCGTCTTTTACTTTCCACGCCGTACCGGTAAAGGTAAAAGACATTGGTACATTCCCCGTCCGGGCCTACGCGGTTTTGAAGTGATCACCGCTTCTTTTCAAGAAGCCACACTTTTCATTCAGAACTATGGCAACTCGATGAATCAGTATACCCGCCTGAGTGAGTGCTCTGAGAAGTACCTGGAACTGAGTAAGCAGGAATAGCCGTTACCCATGAACGAATTAGTCTTCGCCGTTATCGTCATTCTAGGGATCGTCCAGGGAATATTTCTGAGCGTCATCCTGTGGATCAACAAGAAGGGAAATCAATCGGCCAATAGACTTCTCTCGCTGCTGCGCTTGCACGCGTTCGCGACCTGTGGACAAACCATCGAGAGGAATACAGCTTCAGCTTCTCGACGGGCGGTGGATGGAATTCAGGGTTGTACCGCGCGGCCCGAGCGTTTGCGCAGGAAGGATTGTACGACGAGGCAATCCGCATCCTTGATCTGGCGATTGAACTGAAAGAGTCGGGCGATCTGTCCGATCTGTACGCTGCTCGAGGCGAAATCCTCATGATGGCCGGTGACTCGGAGGAAGCCGAAAAGAGCTTGAACATTGCCCTGGAAAAGAATTCCCTAAATCCCGATGTTTTGGAGCTTTTACGGCACATTCGTGATTAAGCCGACCCAGTTCGAAACAAGCCGGAATCGTTGACCATCGGGTCGTTTGCATCTACATTCTCCCTGTCAGTCTTTTCTTCCCACCAACTGATAGGTGAAGTTATGTACCGTTTCTTCTGTGCGGCTCTTTTACTGGCCGCAACAACTGTTTTGTCCTCGGCACAGACAGTGGTTATTCGCGCTGGTCATCTTGTTGATGTCGTCAATGGCCAAATCATTGACAATCAGTCCATCCTGATCGAGGATGGCTCCATTTCAGCTGTCGGGGATCGAGTCAGGGCGCCGGATGGGACGCCGGTTGTGGATCTGTCGAACAGCTATGTCATGCCTGGACTGATCGACGCTCACACGCATCTGGCGTTGCAGGAGATGGACGGCTCGGACATCGATGATCACGGATCCTACTACTACGCCTCTCTCATCGAGGACACGTCGATGCGGGTGGCCCAGGGCACCATGCTTGCGAGGTCCATGCTCGAAGCTGGCTTTGTGTGGGTTAGAGACACCGGCAACAATGGTTTATACGGCGATGTGACACTGCGTCGCGCGATAGAGGGCGGTTGGATACCAGGTCCAAACATGGTTAGTGCAGGCATCATGATTGCGCCATTTGGAGGCCA
>CALBJU010000242.1 GCA_937893205.1 uncultured Bacteroidota bacterium | reverse complement strand
CCAGTGGCAGTAGCAGAGCCCGATAGAGACTGAACTCGAATGACGGCTTCGGTATCGTCTAGCTCGGCTACCACAGGATTTCTTTCCACATTCACGAAACCGTCCACCAGCAGCGAGAGGAAATCGGACCGCCACCCAACTCCCAGGTGCGCGGACAGGAACGATGGGTCGGCATCACCGGCGAGCGGCACCACCGAGGTCGAGAAGCCCGTTAGTTCGTGTGAGGCCATGCGTCGACTCGATCGCACTCCACTCGCGAAAACGGTAAAGGAATTGATCTCGGCCTTAGCTCCTCCGGATAGATGAACCCAGGATCTGTCGGATTCTTTCTGAGGACCCGCGCTCAAACGCCAATCAATGGGACCGCTTTTCCCGTCTACCGTCCCAAGAGCGGAGAGGAAAGATCGAGAGGAAGAACTGGAGTCATACGCATTCCCGTCCTTGAACGTATCGTTCCATCCAACCACGGCCAGGCCAGCGTTGAACATGGGGAGGGACCTTGATCCATCCAGGCGCACTCCAAGCCGTTCGACCCGGCCCTTGATAGCGACCGTTCCGTTTCTGTAATCAAGAGTCTGAACCGTCCAGAAGAGCGTCGCTCTAGTATCAATATTCGAAAGTGTCGTCCTGCCGCGAAGTCTGAGGTCGTTTCGAATGGTGCGCCGCCGGGCCGATTCATTTCCAACTACAGCGCCCAGTCGTTGATAGATTGATTCGTATGCCGCACCTGCAAATGGAATCACTCCAGTATGGGCGCCGATGCTTCGACGGTTTGCGAGCTCAACCAACTCGGCGCTCCAGTCGGGCGTCACATATCGAAGTCTCACCATGATCTCGCGGGCTCGCTTTAGTCGTGAGCCATCGTATTCACCCCGAGCGCTCGTGCCCGCGTATCCGAAAAGAGTCTGCAGGCGTCTTTGGGTCGAATCTGCTGCCATAAAGACCCTGTTTTGGACATGAATCGCCCTGATCGCGTTCAAATCGTCACCGGCCGATTGGTAGCGAAGGTTGGTACGCGGAGCCGAATCGTTCAGGGAATCGGCCAAGAGGACCACGCCCGACCCTTCCAGATTGATCGATTTCAACAGGGCGACCGGAACGAGGTCAAAACGAGGGCGCCCCGTAATCAGGTCGCTGAAGTCGATGCCATCGAATTGCAGTTCGAGTCGGTTGGGATCGGCGCCGTAGGGGGCGATCCCGTCCGGCCATCCCGTCGCACCAAACGTGTAACCGAATACACCGGGCAGGTAGGTGAGGATAGAAGCGGGGTCAGGATCGACCTCAAGCAGGGGAGCACGTTCCTGGACGCTGCTCTGGGCTCGAACACTCAGCGCGCCTGGCGTGCTGAAAAACCACAGTCCCGCGACAATGCAGGCCGATAAGAGATTTCTGATCACACTACTCTGGGAAAAGTCCAAAAAGTCGAGCCTCAATCTGCGCGATGATTCGTGCTTGATCTTCCTCCACGTTGACGAAGTCCATCTCATCCACGTCAATAATTATTTTTGGTCCGAGGTCATAGCGTCCAACCCAGTCCTCATAATGTTTGTTGAGTCGTTCCAGGTACTCAATCCGAATCGTGGACTCAAACTCTCGACCACGAGACTGAATGTGACTGACCAGCGTCGGGACGGTCGCCCTCAGATACACAAGCAGATCCGGTGGTTTCAAATACGAAGTCATCGTCCTGAACAGCGCTGTGTAATTGTCGTAGTCCCGGGCCGCCATGAGACCCATCTCGTGCAGATTGCGCGCGAAAATTTCGGCATCTTCATAGATTGATCGGTCTTGAACCACGCTATGGGGAGATTCTTCTATCGAACGCTGGTGTTCGAACCGGCTGGACAGGAAGAAGACCTGCAGATTGAACGACCAGCGATGCATGTCTTCGTAGAAGTCTGACAGGTATGGATTGTCATCCACCCGTTCGAAATAGGATTCCCACTTGAAATAGCTCGACAATATTCGAGTCAGTGAACTTTTTCCTGCTCCAATATTACCGGCAACGGCTACGTATTTCTTTCCAGCGTATGGCAAGGATCAGGAGGTCAATGCTTGGTTGAAGATGGAGGGCCATAGAGGGTCCGGCACATGCCAGATCGCATCAGATCAGTCGGTCGCACCGTTCCTAATCTAGGACTTGAAACCGCCAGTTGCTTGCTTAGGTTCTAACGGCAAATTCGCGATCTCAGTCAGGATGCGTCCCGGGCAGGACGTATCTTCATCGCCCTCATTCTTTCGACTCGAAAAGCAGATACATGGCGCCTGAAGCCAACAAGAAGCCCCTTGCCGATCGCGGGAAATACGATCCGGCGAAAATCGAGAGCAAGTGGTATACCTACTGGGAAGAGAACGATCTATTTCGCACGGATGCCGGGTCGGGAAAGGAGCCTCACGTGATCGTGATGCCCCCTCCCAACGTGACGGGTCGATTGCACATGGGCCATGCACTGCAGGACACCGTTCAGGATACTCTCACCCGTCTTCGTCGAATGCAGGGTTTTGAAGCATTGTGGGTGCCTGGGATGGATCATGCCGGCATTGCCACCCAGAATGTGGTCGAAAAGGCGCTCAAGAAAGAGGAAAAAAAGAATCGGCACGACTACGGCCGCGAAGCCTTCATTGAGAAGGTGTGGGACTGGAAGAAAGAGTACGGTGGGATCATCCTCGAGCAGAAACGGCGACTCGGAGATTCCTGCGACTGGTCCTGGGAATACTTCACGATGGACGAGGGATTTTCTCGGGCGGTTCAGGATGTATTCGTCCGCCTCTACGACGACGGCCTTATTTATCGAGGCGAATACCTTGTCAACTGGTGTCCATCTGACATGACCGCGTTGTCCGACGAAGAAGTCGACAATGTCGATCGCAAGGGTCACTTGTGGTATATAAAATACCCTCTCGCCAGCGGAAAGGGTTTCATCGAGATAGCAACAACGCGTCCAGAAACGATGCTGGGTGACTCGGCGATTGCGGTGCACCCGGAGGATGAGCGCTATTCCGAGTTGATTGGACAGACCGTAAAATTGCCGCTCACCGATCGCGAAATCCCCATCATTGCGGACGATTACGTCAAAAGTGAGTTTGGAGCGGGAGCCCTGAAGGTGACGCCTGCCCATGATAAAAATGACTTTGAGATTGGTCGGAAGCACGACCTCGAAATCATCAACATTATGAACTTCGACGCGACCATCAACGAAAATGGTGGCGCGTATGAGGGAATGGACCGCTTCGATGCCCGCAAGAAAATTGTCGAAGATCTCGAGGGGCTGGGCCTCCTGGTGAAAATTGAGGACTACAAGTCGACGGTTCCGATTTCGAGCCGTTCGAAGACCATCATCGAGCCCCTCATTTCGCGTCAGTGGTTTGTAAAGATGAAACCGCTGGCCGAGCCCGCTCTCGAAGCAGTGAGGGATGGGCGGGTCAAATTTCATCCGAAGCGATGGGAGAACGAATACTACCGATGGCTCGAGAACATTCGAGATTGGACGATTTCGAGGCAGCTCTGGTGGGGACATCGTATTCCAGTCTGGTATCACCTGGATGGGGAGGGCGAGATCGACGAATCGCGTGGTTTCATTGTCTCCATCGACGAACCCGAGCCTGGTATGGTTCAGGATGAGGATGTGCTGGACACATGGTTTTCCTCCTGGTTGTGCCCTTTTGCCACGCTGGGTTGGCCGAACGAGTCAAAAGCGCTTGAAAAGTTCTACCCGGGAGCAGTGCTCGTTTCGGGTTATGACATTCTGTTCTTCTGGATTGCTAGAATGATCATGGCCGGGATGTACTTCATGGGAGATGTCCCTTTCAAGGACATCTTCATCACCGGCATGATCAAAGACAAACAAGGCCGGTGGATGTCCAAATCTCTGGGGAACGGGATCGATCCGCTGGATATGACCGACCAGTATGGAGCCGACGCCGTGCGCTTCAGTCTGACCATCCTGTGTGCTCAGGGTCAGGACATCAAACTGGATCCCACGAAATTCGAGATGGGTCGCAATTTCGCGAACAAGATCTGGAACGCGTTCAACGTGTTCGGTCAATTCATGGAGGATGGCAGAGACTATCGACGCGAGCGCTCATTTGGCGAACTGGAATTTGTTGAGAAGTGGATGTTGACGCGCCTGAACAGGACCATCCTGGCTGTGGAAGAAGATCTTGAGCGGTATCGATTAAACGAGGCGATCACAAAGATTTACACCCTGTTCTGGGGAGATTTTTGTGATTGGTATCTCGAGTTGATCAAGCCAGCGCGGCGAGAGCAAATGGAGGATGACAAGATTGCGCTGGCCCTCGAGCTGTTCGAAAAAATGCTCCAACTTCTCCACCCGTTCATGCCCTTTATTACGGAAGAGTTGTGGACCCAGGTTCGCCCCAGACAGGAGGGCGATATCTGCATGACCAGCTCCTGGCCTCAGTCTGATGCTTCTCAGATGGACGAGTCATTGGCAGATCATTTTCGTACGATGCAGGAAATGATATCGGGCATTCGAAATATCAAGTCCAAGTACAATGTGCCGCCCGGCCAGGAAATCTCGGCCTCACTTCATCTGGAGTCTGAGCTGGTCGGCCCCGTCAAAGAACATCAGGACTATTTCGCCAAGCTCGCAAAGGTCTCGGATCTGACGGTATCTACGGATGCCGCGATTCCTCCGGCATCTGCCTCGGTCGTAGTTGGCCGAAATCAGGTATTTGTACCCCTTGAGGGCATGATTGACCTTGAGGTGGAGCGAGATCGGATCCGAAAAGAAATTGAAGACAAGCGAGAATTCCTGAAGAGTGTAGAGGAAAAATTGTCCAATGAAAGTTTCGTTTCAAGAGCTCCAGCAGAAGTCGTGGAAAAAGAACGGTCGAAAGCGACTGAAATTCGCGAAGAACTGGACCGGCTGGAAAGTGGACTGGCTGAGCTCGCCTGAGGTTCAAGTTAGAGGGTTAAGTCAGTTTTTTGAATTCTGAGGCTGAATTGTGTACTCTACTCCGTGCATCGCAGTGAGGTGATATTATGCGTTCTAAAGCTTCTTTCGTGACTTTCCTGGTCCTGTTTACGTTTGGATTGGGCAGCACCGACAATTCCCACGCTCAGGAAATACAGGAGTTCATCGAGATCACGTTGACGGATGGTTCGACGTTCGTAGGGACGATTCTTTCGGAATCCGAGACGGAAATCAGCTTTCGGACCACCTTGGGCCTTGAGTTTACGTTTTTAGTGGCAGACGTTAGGTCCCGGCGAACCATTCGGGGGCGAATTAGCCAGAAGGGTCTGATGAAACTGGATCCGACTTCGTCGCGGCTGTTTTTTGCGGCGACTGGACGACCTCTCAAGAAGGGAGGAATCTACCTGGCCAATTACGAGATCGTATTCGGGCTGATCGCCTACGGCGTATCCGAGAACGTCATCGTATCCGGTGGCACCAGTCTATTTCCAGGAGCCGCGTCACAACTTATCTACATCGCTCCCAAACTGACTCTCTACAACAAAAATGATCGATCCTTCGCAGTGGGGGTCCTCGCCGGGCGAATTGCAAGCGAAAATGGTGGGGGAGGGATAGTTTACGGGGTTTCGACAATCGGTCCGTCCAATCGAGCTGTCAGTGTGGGTGCGGGCTTTCTTTTCGGCGGAGGCGACGTGAATTCAACCCCGATTATTCTTGTGGGGCTCGAAAGGCAGTTGTCTTCGAAGCTCAAGGTAATTTCTGAAAATTACCTTTTCTTTTTTGACGAAACATTAATTCTTGTGAGTGCCGGATTGCGGTTCATTGGAGGAAAACTGACCACCGATCTGGCCTTTGTCTCCATCATTACTTCTGACGTGATTGCTCCTTGGTTGCCGTGGGGGAGCTTCACGTACCACTTCGGGAAATGAGCAACGATGCAGCGGTTTGGCGACATTTAACAGGTGCGGATCTAGTGAAGACGGGCCTCGATAGGAGCGCTGAATCGCGAATCGCGCTCTTTTACACGTTCCCGTAATCGGAGAAGCTTCCAGCTTTTAACCATTCTGAATTACTTTACATCATTCTAGCGTGAATATGGCCGATCAGGCCCAAATAGCTGAATTGAAGGTCAATCTTGCCCCGGCTCCGGAGTCCGTAGCGGTTACGCCAGGTACGGCCGCCACACGCTCCATGGTTCGAGCCGACGTTCGAATGGAGAGATCTTTTCGAATCCCGGTCATGGCGACTATCGTTTTCGTAATCACAATGATGGCCATTTACTTCCTGGGCAGAACCGTAGCGGGTTTTTATACACCTACTGTACAAGACGGGAAGATCGAATTCGTGGGACGTTTGTAGAGGTAGTCATCAAGCAGGACCGGCATTGATTACCGCTTGATTTCCAGTACATTTAAGGATCCGTTGAACCAGCAATTCCGATCCGCCATGTACTCCCGTCGAACTTTTCTGGGCGCCGTTTCCGCTCCTGCCACCGCAGGAATGCTGGCTGCCACTTTCAAACCTGCATCACTCTCTCAATTTGTCGATTCGCTGACCTCATTTTCAGGTACACCTGAGGATATGGCCAGAGATGAGGATCTATGGCACGAAATACAGCAGGCGTTCACAGTGGATCGCTCCATCGTAAATCTGAATAATGGAGGCGTCAGCCCTGCGCCTACGATAGTCCAAGAGGCGATGAAACGGCATCTGGATTTTTCGAATGAAGTGCCTGTCTATACCATGTGGCAAATCCTGGAGCCTCAGAAAGAGGGAGTCCGTCAGCGACTCGCGCGAGAATTTGGAGCGTCGCCCGAAGAAATTGCCATAACCAGAAATGCTTCCGAAGGGCTGCAGATATGCCAGCTTGGAATGGATCTCCAGCGCGGCGATGAGGTGCTGACTACCACGCAGGACTATGGTCGCATGATCACAACCTTCAAACAGCGCGAGCGACGAGAAGGAATTGTACTGAAGCAGTTCCAGATTCCGACCCCTTCAGAAGATCCGGATGAAATTGTCCGTCTGTTCGAAGAAAACATCACTCCGCGGACGAAAGTCATCTTGATGTGCCACATCATCAATCTGACTGGACAGATCCTGCCGGTCAAGGGTGTGGTTCAGATGGCTCGCAAACGCGGCATTCCAGTCATCGTTGACGGGGCCCACTCGTTCGCGCACTTTGCCTTCAAACACGAAGATCTCGACTGCGACTACTTCGCTACAAGTCTCCACAAATGGCTCCTTGCGCCTCATGGAACGGGAATGCTCTATGTGAGAAAAGAGAAGATCAAAGACCTCTGGCCGATGATGGCCGCTTCGGAGCGCATGGATGACGATATTCGCAAGTTCGAGGAGATCGGAACGCATCCTGCCGCAAATCACAACGCAATTTCTGAAGCGCTGACATTCCATCAGGGTATTGGCGCCGAGCGAAAGGAAGCCCGGCTGCGTTATCTCCGCGATTACTGGGCAGAGCGCCTGTTGCAACACGATCGTATCAGGCTCAACACAAGCCTGAAGCCGGAATTCTCCTGCTGTATCGGAAATGTGGACATCGATGGTCTGGATACGCGGGCCGTGGGCAAATACGTGTGGGATAAGCATCGGATCATCATCACACCTATCAAGCACGCAGAATTTGAAGGCGCTCGCGTGACGGCGAACGTTTACACGACGATGGAAGAGCT
>CALBJU010000241.1 GCA_937893205.1 uncultured Bacteroidota bacterium | reverse complement strand
GGCTCTGGAATACATAAACATAAAAGGCGCGAGAGAGCACAATCTCAAGAACCTCCATTTAAGCCTGCCGCGAGAAAAACTGGTGGTCATTACCGGACTGAGCGGTTCCGGGAAATCATCCCTTGCCTTCGACACCATTTACGCCGAAGGCCAACGCCGGTATGTGGAATCACTATCCGCCTACGCCCGCCAGTTTCTGGAGCTGATGGAAAAACCCGATGTCGATTCCATCGACGGGCTCTCCCCCGCGATTTCCATTGAACAAAAAACATCAAGCCGTAATCCGCGCTCCACCGTAGGCACCGTAACGGAAATCTACGATTACCTGCGTCTGCTCTATGCGCGCATCGGACGGGTGTTTTGTTATGGCTGTGGTCGAGAGATTTCTTCGCAAACCGTGCAGCATATTGTCGACCAGGTGCAATCCATTCCAACAGGAAAAAAGATAATGATCCTGTCGCCAATTGCCAGAGAGCGCAAGGGAGAATTTAAAAAAGAAATTCTTGATATGAAGCGCAAAGGATTCGTCCGCGCCAGAATCGATGGCAAAGTGCTATCTCTTGATGAAGAAATCAGTCTCAATAAAAAATTCAAGCACACTCTCGAAATCGTTGTAGATCGTCTGGTCATTAAGGAAAAAATGGGCAAACGTCTGGCCGATTCGGTGGAAACCGCTCTCCAGCACGGCGAAGGAAGTATCGTTGTCGCAATCATTGATGAAGAAGAATTATTATTCAGCGAAAAATTCGCATGCAATTATTGCAACATCAGCTACCCGGAACTGGAACCTCGGCTCTTCTCATTTAACAATCCGCAAGGGGCCTGTTCGAAATGTGACGGACTGGGAATAAAAATGGTGATCGACCCGGAACTCGTGGTGCCAGACATGAGTCTTTCTATCCGTGAGGGAGCACTAAAGCCTTGGGAAAAACGCAGCTCCATCTATTTCCACCAAATGCTGGATACGATCTCTGCACATTTCAAATTCAAGCTCGGCACGCCTTTTGAAAAACTGACAAAAAAAATACAGGGTATTCTTTTATACGGTGCGGGCGACGAACCGATAAAATATTTCTTTGAAAAAGACGGACGCAAGCAACATTACACAGACACCTTTGATGGCGTGATTCCCGATCTTGAACGGCGTTACCGGGAAACTGAATCCACCTGGTCGCGTGAGGAAATTGCACGATTCATGCGTCCCCTCTCCTGCCAGCAATGCGACGGCAAACGATTGCGAAAAGAGGCGGTCTCAGTAAAAGTAGCCGACATCAATATCATCGACCTCACGGCGCTCTCCATTGGCAAAGCCTTTATTTTTTTCAAAGACCTGAAACTTACGAAACAGGAAAACAATATCGCTCGACGCATCGTAAAAGAGATTAAAGAGCGATTAGGTTTTTTGACCAATGTAGGATTGGAATATTTATCGCTCGACCGTACATCGGGAACTTTGTCAGGCGGAGAAAGTCAGCGCATTCGGCTGGCAACTCAGATTGGTTCCAGCCTGATGGGCGTTCTCTACGTACTCGATGAGCCGAGCATTGGACTGCACCAGCGGGACAACGACCGGTTGCTGGAAACTTTGGTCCGTCTGCGCGATCTCGGAAACACAGTGATCGTGGTCGAGCACGACGAAGCCACCATCCGCGCTGCCGACTATGTGGTCGATCTCGGACCGGGTGCAGGAATCCACGGTGGCGAAGCGATCTTCGCAGGCACCCCCAAAGCCCTGATCAAATCGAAAGATTCGCTGACGGGACAATATCTATC
>CALBJU010000240.1 GCA_937893205.1 uncultured Bacteroidota bacterium | reverse complement strand
CGCTCGATGAGGTTCGGGAAGCGGACGTTCTGCTGCATGTCATCGATGCGTCACACCGAGGCTGGCGCGAACAAAAAGAGGTGGTCATCGAGACCCTAAAGGAACTGGGTGCACATAAAAATCCAGCGCTGATCGTTTTCAATAAAATTGATGCGATCGAGGACACAGAAGAACTACTTGGTCTGAAGCAGGATTTTCCTGAGGCCGCGTTTGTGTCAGCGCTCAGAGGCATCGGACTCGCAGACCTGAAGCAGAGATTGCTCCGCTTCATGGAAGCTGATTTCATTGAGGGGGAGCTGCTTCTGCCGGTAACCGATCAGAAAGCGCTGGCTCACCTCAGGCGTATAGGCGAAATCCTCTTGGAGGATTATACCTGGGCTCGAACTCCATACGAGGATGAAATTCATGCAGTCGTGCATCTGCGATTTCGCGTGGCACCCAGATTCAGAGCGGACGTCCAACCGCTCGTAGCCCGCTACCGGGACTTTCAGGTCGTAACGGACGGTGAAGTGAATCTGAAGCGCGGATAGCCGACGATTAGCTCCGAGAGGGGCGTCAGTGAAAAACGCCCCATGAACAGGCACCTATTGCCGTGATTTGTGGACAAATTGACTCGATAAATGATGATTTATCATCAGAATTAGGTGAATTGATGCCCAATCGGGGTATTCATTAGAAACGGCACGCCTATTGCACCGTCTAAGGGAGGAACGAAATCTCCAAATTTGGCAGCCTCTGACGCTACCAATAAGACAGCATGACAGTAGAAACCCTCATTAGCCATACAATGCCGCCGCTCCAGCCGAGCGACACGGTAGAATATGGTCTCGGGCTCCTGATGGAGCTCCGGGTCCGACACCTTCCTGTTGTGGGTGCCGGTAAGAAACTGATGGGCGTTCTTTCTGAGGAGCAACTTCTCGATGCGGCCAATCCGGGCGTAAAGATTGGAGAATTACTGGGCCCCGAGGCCATCAGTATCTCCGAGAAAACCCACGTTTTTGATGTGACCAAGGTGATCATGGATCACAATCTCACGACCATTCCAGTGGTTTCCGAAGCCGGAATGTATGTAGGACTGGTACGCCGCCACGATCTGTTCGAACGATTTGCACGAATGCTGGCCACCCAGGAGTCCGGCGCGATTGTCGCACTCGAGGTGAATGAACGCGACGTTCAGCTCAGTCAGATCATCTATTTGATCGAACAGAATGATGTGCGCGTACTCTCGCTTTCGACAGAGAGTAGGGAAGGTGACGACCCGACCGTGGGCATCACGATCAAGCTGAATGTGAAAGAGGCCTCCCGAATTCGTCACATTCTTGAGCACAATGGATATCACGTAGTCGCTGCGTTCGGCGAAGAAGAAGATTCAGAAGATCTCCTCGACCGTGTCCAGGAATTCCTGCACTATCTGGAAGTGTAGTCCTGGTCGGTCGGCTAGAGCGCGCTTTCAGATGGTATTGACAAGCCTGAAAGCGATCATCTCGGTCCGAACCCGACACCCTTCCGAGCGTATCAGATGGGATTGAGCGAAATGCGGATGGAACCCTCAGAAACCATCGTTTTGAGCCCTCAGTTTTCGTATTTTTGGCCCAGTCAAACCCACTCTCATTCCAAGCAGAAAAGCACGTTGTATGGCAGAAACTGACGCCTCGAATCAATACGGCGCATCCAATATTCAGGTTCTCGAAGGCCTGGAAGCCGTCCGAAAACGGCCGGCAATGTATATCGGTGATATCGGACATCGAGGTCTTCACCACCTTGTAAGCGAAGTTGTAGACAACTCGATCGACGAAGCTCTGGCTGGCCATTGTGACGCCATCGACGTAATCATCCACGAGGACGGTTCCATTTCTGTCAAAGACAATGGAAGGGGAATCCCCGTCGATATGCACCCGATCGAGAAACGTTCGGCGCTCGAGGTTGTGATGACGACACTGCACGCCGGTGGCAAGTTCGACAAGGACACCTACAAGGTATCGGGCGGACTGCATGGCGTGGGCGTTTCTTGCGTGAATGCACTCTCAGAAAAGTTGGAGGCGAGCATCTGGCGTGATGGAGCACTCTGGAAGCAGACGTTTAAGTACGGAGACCCCGTGGGTGCGGTGGCCAAGGTTCGAGACATGGAAGAGGGTGAATCCACGGGAACGCTTGTTCGATTCTGGCCCGACGGCGGGATCTTTGAGAACACAGAGTTTCGATTTGACACGCTAGCGGACCGTCTTCGGGAGATGGCGTATTTGAACCGACACGTTTACATTTCCATCGAAGACCTCAGAGAGGAGGAAGAACTCAGGGACGAGTATCATTTCGAGGGCGGCATTATCGAGTTCGTGGAATATCTCGATGAGGCGCGAACGCCCATCCACGAAGAAACGATTTACATCGCCGACGAAGATGCAGAGGTACCCGTGGAACTGGCCATGAGGTACAACAGCGGATATACCGAGAACGTCCTTTCCTT